>JBDHRR010000071.1:0-18625 GCA_039807685.1 Burkholderiales bacterium | reverse complement strand
CCCAACCGTCGGCGAGGTGATACACCGAGCCGCCGGCGATGGGGTCGCCGGAGAGGATCGTCCACTCGACCGCGGCGATCCCGCGATGCCGCGGCAGCAGCGACGGGTGATAGCCGACGCCGCCGAGCCGCGCGCGCGCCAGCGCCTCGTTGGATACGCGGGCATGCGTGTGCGCCGCGACGATGAGGTCGGTGCCCTCGGCGATCGCCTCACCCGGGACGAGCCTCGGGTTGGCGAGGACGTGCAGCGCGATGCCGGCCTTGGTCGCGGCGAGCGCCAGGCGATCGTCGATGGCGGGGGCGACGACGCGGATGACGTCGACGCCGTCGCCCAGCAGCGCCTGCAGCACGGTCGCGCCGAAGTAGCGCGAGCCGACCAGCGTGAGTTTCATCGTGATCTCCGTCGCCGTGCGCCCTGCGGGCGCTGCCGCGGCGATGCGCGATTATAGGAGATCGATCGCGCGCCATTGAAATCGTCGATCGGGCACCGACCTTGTACAGATCGACCCCGCCGCCCGCGCTTGCCTCCGTGCACGTCCACGTCCCCGACCCCGCCTATCTCACCGCCAGCGACTCGCGCCGGCAGTTCCGGTCGGCGGCGCTGCTGGCCGCGATTTTCGTGGCCGGGATCGCGCTCCTTCATTTCGTCGATGCCGTGCTCGGGCTGGGGCTCGCGCGCCTTGGCGTGGTGCCACGCGATGCCTGGGGCCTGCGCGGGATCGTGGTGGCGCCGCTCCTGCACGCGGACCTCGCGCACCTCGTATCGAACGTCGTTCCACTCCTCGTCGGCGGCACGCTGCTGCTCTACCTCTACCCCGATTCGTCGCGCGTCGTGCTGCCTGCCGTGTACTTCGGTTCGGGTGCCGCGGTGTGGGTCTTCGGCCGCGAGTCGGTGCACATCGGCGCCAGCGGGCTCGTCTACGGCATCGTCGCCTACATCTTCGTCGGCGGCATCCTGCGGCGCGATCGCCGCGCGTGGGCGGCGTCGCTGCTGGTCGCCTTCTTGTACGGGGCGATGGTGTGGGGGGTGCTGCCGCTCAAGACCGGCGTGTCGTGGGAGGCGCATCTCGCCGGTGCAGTGATCGGCGTCGCCTTGGCCTTCGCGCTGCGCCAGCGCGACGTGCCGCCGCGCAAGCGATACAGCTGGGAGGACGAGGTGGCGGCGCCGGACGACGAGGTGGCGATGCCCGGCGAATCGGACAGCGACCGCAATCAGCCCGGCGCTGGCGAATCGCCGACGCTGCCGGCCGACCGGCAGGGCACCTCGTGATGCCGGCGGCGGCCCCTCGCGACGGATCCGCTATCGGAAGAAGACGAAGATGAGCAGGACGTAGATCGGACAGAGGACCAGCATCGCCCAGCCGAAATACGCGAAGAAGCTCGGCATCGTGACGCCCCGCGACTCGGCGATCGCCTTCACCATGAAGTTCGGCGCATTGCCGATGTAGGTGTTGGCGCCCATGAACACCGCGCCGGCCGAGATCGCCATCAGCGTCGTCGCGTGCGTGGTCATGAGGGTTGCGGCGTCGCCGCCAGCGAGGTTGAAGAAGACGAGGTAGGTCGGCGCATTGTCGAGGAACGATGACAGCGCGCCCGCGAGCAGGAAGTACATGGCGTTGCGCGGCTCGCCGTCGGCGCCGGTGACGAGCGCCACCAGCGGCGCCAGCGCGCCCTCGCTGCCCGCGCGCAGGATCGCGATCGCCGGGATGATGGTGAGGAAGATGCCGGCGAAGAGCTTGCCGACCTCGATGATCGGCCCCCATTCGTAGTGATGCGCGGCGCGAACCGCGCGCGGCGTGAACTGCCACGATGCCCAGGTGATGGCGAGGAGCGCCACGTCGCGGGCGGCATTCTGCAATTCGGCCGTCTGTCCGAGGACATTGAACGTGATCCCCGGCTTCCACATACCCGAGGCGAGCACGCTCGCGAGAATGAGCGCGAGAAAGAGGAAATTGACTTTTCCCTCGATGGTGACTGGCGAGTCAGGCGTGGGATCGGCGGTGGCCGGCAGGCGATCGTCGGGCCGGCGCGCGAGATAGGTGTCGACGGCAAAGAAGAGGACGAGCAGGATCACGCTCGACAGCAGCATCGGCGCGAGCATCGCGTGCGTCGTCCAGAAGAAGTGCACGCCCTTCAGGAAGCCGAGGAAGAGCGGCGGGTCGCCGAGCGGCGTCAGCGCGCCGCCCATGTTGGCGACGAGGAAGATGAAGAAGACGACCACGTGCGCGCGATGCTTGCGCTGGTCGTTGGCGCGCAGCAGCGGGCGGATCAGCAGCATCGCGGCGCCGGTCGTCCCCATGAAGCTCGCCAATGCCGTCCCCAGCGCGAGGAGGCCGGTGTTGAGGGCGGGCGTGCCGTGCAGGTTGCCGCGGACGTGGATGCCGCCGGAGACCGTGAAGAGCGCCAGCAGCAGCACCATGAACGGCAGGTATTCGAGAAGCACCGTGTGCACGACTTCGCGGGCGGTGATGCCCACGCCGTACATGAGCGCGAAGGGGACGAGGAAGGCCAGCGTCCAGAAGATCGTCACCTTGCCGAAGTGGTGCATCCAGAACTCGGAGGCGACCACCGGCCCGATGGCGATCGACAGCAGGATCCCGGCGAAGGGGACGACCCACAACGCCGAGAGCTTGCCGCCATCGACGCCGCCGCCGGCCGCGATGACGGGTGCGGCAGCGATGCAGCAGACGCCGGCCAGCAGCCACGAGCGCCACCAGGCAGAACGTGGCTGCCCGCGCGCGATGCGCCGAGCAGGCAGGGCGTGGGCGTGAGTCGGCACGGCAAAGCCTCCCGGGAAAGCCCCGATCATAGCAAGGCACCAGCCGCAGGCAGCGACGCGGACCCTTGCCGTCGCGCAGACGCGCTCGCGCCACAGGGTAAGATGCCCGCAGTCCCGGCGCCAATCGGCGCCGATCCCGGGAGGTGCCGATCCATGCGTCGTCGATGCGCCAGTGTTGTGGTGTGGTGGCCGCGCTCGCCCGCCGCGGCGGGGCAGCGCAAGGATCGGCGATGACCGCGCTGCCGATCGAGGTGGACGTCGGCGTGGTCGGTGTGGGCGCGATGGGCGCGGGGATCGCCGAGGTTGCGGCGCTCGCCGGGCACCGTGTGCGCCTCTTCGACAATCGCATCGGCGCTGCCGATGCCGCGAAACCGATGCTCGCCGACAGCCTGCGCCAGCGGGTAGCGCGCGGCAAGCTCGCCGCCGCCGCGGCCGAGGCGGCGATCGAGCGCCTCGTACCCGTCCATGCGCTGGGCGACATGGTGAGCGTCGCGCTGGTGATCGAGGCGATCGTCGAGGACCTGGAGGTGAAGCGCAAGCTCCTGCGCGAGCTCGAGGTCATCGTCGCGCCCACCGCGATCCTCGCCAGCAACACGTCGTCGTTTCCGATCACCGCGCTGGCCGCCGGCATGAAGCATCCGGGCCGCATCGCCGGCATGCACTTCTTCAATCCGGCGCCGGTGATGCCGCTCGTCGAGGTGGTGAGCGGCCTTGCCACCGACCCGGCAATCGCCGCGGTCGTCTACGACACGGCGCGGGCGTGGGGGAAGGTGCCGGTGCACGCGACCTCGACGCCGGGCTTCATCGTCAATCGCTGTGCGCGGCCCTTCTACGGCGAGGCGCTGCGTCTCGCCGCCGAACGGGCGGGGAGTGTGGCCACCCTCGATGCCGTGCTGCGCGAAGCGGGCGGCTTTCGCATGGGTCCGTTCGAGCTCATCGACCTCATCGGCCTCGACGTGAATTTCACGGTGACGCGCAGCATCTGGGACGCCTATTTCCACGATCCGCGTTACGCGCCGTCGGTGCTGCAGCGCGAACTCGTGGCGGCGGGCTTCTGCGGGCGCAAGAGCGGTCGCGGCTTCTACGACTACGCGCCGGGCGCAGTGAAGGCGCAGCCGCACACCGAACCGCCGCATCCCGCACCACGGCGCGTGCAGGTGGCCGGCAGCGATCCGGTGACCGAGGCCCTGGCGGCCCGCCTCGGGGCCGCAGGGATCGCCCTGACGCGCGGGCCGGCGGTCGCGGACGTCGGCGCCGCCTGCTGCATCGTCGACGATGCGCTGCTCGTTCCCACCGACGGGCGCACCGCAACCGCGATCGCCGCGGCCAGCGGTCGACCCGATTGCGTCACCGTCGATCTCGCCCTCGACTACGCGACGTGTCCGCGGCTCGCTGCGGCGCGCGCCGATGCCTGCAGCGACGCGGGATGGGCTGCGGCGGCCGGCGTCCTGCAGGCCGCCGGCATCGCGGTTTCGCGCGTGGACGATGTCGCGGGTCTCGTCGTGATGCGCACCGTCGCCTCGCTCGTCAACGAGGCGGCAGACGCGGTCGTGCAGGGCATCGCCACGGCAGCCGACGTCGACCTCGCCATGTGCAACGGCGTCAACTATCCGCGCGGGCCGCTCGCCTGGGGTGATGCGCTCGGCCTGCCGCACGTGGCGACGGTGCTGCGCCACCTCGAAGCGCACTACGGCGATCCGCGCTATCGCTTGTCGCCGCTCATCGCCCGGCGAGTCGCTGCCGGCGGCCGCCTCGCCGGGTAAGCGACAGCGAAAGAATCGCCCGGCACGAGGCCGGGCGAGAGCATCGCTCGCACGTGCGGATCAGCGGCCGGGGACGCGGCAGCAGAGGACGTCGCACCAACCGGGCGACGCCACGCCAGTGAGATTGCCTAGCCGGCATCCGTTGATGGTCAGCGTGCTCGTGTACAGACCATTGCCGAGGCTTGTCTGGGCCGAAACGGCGGTGTAGCCCGCGGGACACGCCGGCGTACTGACGAAGATCGACGAGCTTGCCGGTATGCTCGTAGCCGTGCCGTTCACGTAGGTGCAATCGAGCGGCGTCGCCTGATTCTCGATGAAGTAGCCGACGACGTCGACGATGGTGTGGATGGCGTTTGGCGAATTGTTGTACAGGCCGAAGTCGCGCTTGACCCCGCTCCCCGGATACGCGGCGATGCTGCGATTCATCGGGATCACGGTCGTGTTCGAGAGGACGTCGCCCGCGTTCCAGCCAAGGATGCCGCCAACGGTGAGCGTGGTACCTCCGTTCCACGCGCGTAGCGCGCCCGTCGAGGTCGTATTGACGACGACCACGGTCGCCACGACCGAGACGGGAGGCGTGGCGGGATACACCGTCCCCGCGCAATTCCCCGAACCTGCCGTGCCGGTCCCGCCCTGGCTGTCGCCGCTCGACCACGGATATCCCGCGAAGTACGAATAGCCGTAGACCTGCTGCGCGGCATAGGCGCCGAGCGGTCCCATTCCGAACCGGGAATCCCACACGCGGCAGGGCCCGGCGGTGGCCACGAACACGAGATCACCGTCACCGCCGAGCTTGGCCATCGGTGCTCGTTGCGAGGTCCTCGCTTCCGGTGTGGCCTGGACTTGCGCGAGCGCCTGCCGGATCTCGTCGGTGGTCGCGGCCTGCAGGGCCGCGGCGATCGATGCGGCGCCAGCGTCATTGGTCGTGTCTTGCGCCTGCGCGACGATCCTCTGCTGGGCGGCGGCCGACAGACTCTTGAACTGGATCTGCATCTGCTCCTTCGCGACGAGCGCTTCCGCGGCCGTCAGCTTCTTCGTCGCTACGAGTTGTGCCACGGCGAGATCGATCGTCCGATCGATCGGCGTGGTGAACGCCGCTCGATCGGTTTCCGGCGCGGTGACGATCGCCGCGTTCACGATGGCGCTCCCCAGCGGCAGCAGCACGACAAGCGTCGCCGCGCCAAGCAGACTCCGGTATCGCGTTTTCATGGTGCCTCCCCGAGATGTTTGTCGTCTGGAACCCGGCCTCTCCGACAGGCCGGCAAGTCGAGACTAATACAGCGCCTGATCCGGCGAAAGGGGGAGGGCGCAGGTGAAGGATGCAGGACGGGAAGCCCTTTCAGCGCTTCGTCTCGTCGCGATGGTGCATCGGCCAGCGCCGGCGCACGATGTCGCGGGTGGCGGCGTACGCATAGCAGGAGTCGATCTTCAGGGGACGCCCGTTCGCGTCGACCGGTTCCGGACGGCTGAAGCGGACTTCGGCAAGCGTCTGGTACGCGGTGGTCGCGAGCGGAATGAGGAGTTCCATGAGGTGCGTGCAGCCGACGGCGCCGCCGAGCTTCGCCTTGACCATCGCCGACCAGCCGCTCCTGATGCGCTCGCCGACGATCGCGCGCATCGGCGCCACGGCTTCCCGACACACGGCGAACGGTGTGGCATCGCTCACCGCGACGACGTCGTGGACGAGGAGCGTGTCATCGAGCACGAGGCGCAGCCACATGTCGTGGATCGGCATGCCGGCGGCAACCTGCGTCCCGGAGGGGGTCGCCAGATCGTGCGTCTTGGTATCGGTGACGCGCCCGTCGATCTCGTAGAACCCGTCGTCGCGACGGTAGCCGCGCATTTCGATGCGGCGCATATGGAGTTCCGTACGCTGTGGCGAGGTGGGCAGGGGCATGGCGTGCAAGCGGCGATGGCGTTCGGCGATCGAGGGCATTGTGCCAGTAGCGCGTCCGCGGCCGGATATGCTGCGCTTCATCCGTGCCGCGATCCGAACCGGCGCGCCCGACATCGGTGGACTCGCACTGCGGCACGAATCACCGGCGCTGTCCACCGGCTCATCGCGTAGAATCACGCGCGTTTCCGGCTCGTGCGACGCTGCGCCTGGTCGTTGCCAGGGCAGGACGTTCCATCCCTCCTCGAAGGCGTTCCTCATGAAGTCGATGCAACGTTTGCGCTGCGCGCTCGCGCTCCCATTGATTGCGATCGTGCTGGCCATGCTCGGTGCGTCGCCCGTACTGGGCGCCCCCGTCGCGCCCGCCGGCTGGCCGCGCCACGTCGAACTGGCGCAGGGTGCCCTCCTCGTGTACTCGCCGCAGGTCGTGGCGTGGGAGGGCGATCGCCTGACGCTGCGCAGCGCCATCGCGCTGCGGCCCACCGGCGCCCGCGACGAGACCTTCGGCACGGTCGAGGCCACCGCGAGCGCGCACGTCGACAAGGGACTGCGCAAGGTCGCGCTGCAGGATCTCACCGTCACCCGGATCGACGTGCCAGCGCTGCCCGACCGCGGGGCGTCGCTGCTGCCGGCGCTGAAGGCGGCCGCGAAGCCGACGCTGCGCTTCGTCTCTCTCGATCGCCTGCAGGCTTCGCTGGGTGCCCGCAAGGCCGCAGCGACCCCGGTCGCGGTCGACGACACGCCGCCGCGCATCATCGTTGCCACCGCGCCGGCGATCCTGGTGCCCATCGACGGCACGCCGGTCTGGCGGCCAGTGGCCGGCAGCCCCGGGTGGACGCGCATCGTCAACACGCGCGCGCTGATCCTGAAGAGCACGGCGGCGCCCGAGATGTTCCTGCACGTGTACGACGGCTGGCTCATGGCGAACACGCTCGCCGGTCCGTGGACGCAACCCTTCCTGCCCCCGGCCGGGATCGACGCGGTCGCACGCAAGGTGGTTGCAAGCGGAGTCGTCGATCCGCTGGCCGGTGGCAAGGGCGGGCGCACGAGGCCGTCTCTTGTCCGCGGCATTCCGGCGATCCACGCTGCCGAGGGTCCTGCCGAACTCATCGTCTTTCGCGGGGAGCCGGATTTCGTGCCGCTCGTCGGCACCGCACTCGCCTGGGCCAGCAATACGACGAGCGACGTGCTGCGGGACACGGCGACGGGGATGACCTACGTGCTGCTCGCCGGGCGCTGGTTCCGGGCCGCTTCGCTCGCGGGGCCGTGGACCTTCGTCGCGAGCGACGCGCTGCCGGCGGACTTCGCTCGCATTCCGGCGACGTCGCTGGCCGGCGCGGTGCTGCCCGCGGTGGCGGGCACGGCGCAGGCGCGCGACGCGCTGGCGGAGAATGCCGTGCCGCAGACGGCGACCGTGCCGCGCCGCGGTGGGCCCGCGTTCACCGCCGTCTACGACGGTGCACCGCAGTTCGTTGCCGAGCCGGGCACCACGCTCGCCCGCGCGGTGAACGCACCGGTGCCGATCGTGCGCACGGCGGCCGGCGTGTACTACGCCTTGAAGGCCGGGATCTGGTTCACGTCCGCGCAGGCGACGGGGCCGTGGTCGGTCGCCACCCAGGTGGCGCCGGAGATCTACGCGATCCCGCCGACTTCGCCCATCCACTTCGCCACTTTCGTGCACGTCTACGGCGTGACGCCGGACAGCGTCTTCGTGGGTTACACGCCGGGCTACCTCGGCACGCTGGTCGGCACCGGCGGTACCGTGGTCTACGGCACGGGCTATCGCTATCGGCCGTGGATCGGCGAGCGCTGGTATCCCGCACCGGCGACGTACGGGCTCGCCGCCGCACCTGTATTCAATCCGCGCGTCGGCTATACCTACGGCTTCGCAACGGGGCTTGGCACGCCCGCGACCGCGCAGCAGGCCGACGGCGGCGCGCGCTTCCGTCCGGCGTACTGGGGCAGTGAGCCCTGCTGTGCGTCGGCGAGCGCCAACGTCTATCGCGCGTGGTTCGATCGCGACAAGGCCCGCGCCGCGCGCAAGGGTCCGCCGGCCTTCGACCCCGCGGCGACAGTGGCCTACGCCAACTCGGGTCCGCAGGTGCCGATCCAGCGCATGGGGCCGACCCGCGGCTACGACATGGACATGGTGACGAGCACCGACGCGCCGCCGCGCGCCGTGCATGCGGGTGCCGCCGCGCCGACGTACATCTCGGCCAATGCGTACTACGCAAGCCTCGCGAAGGAAGGCGGATGGACGCCGCCGTCCGCGACCAACGAGACCTACGCCGGCGACGACGGCAAGGTCTATCGCCAGCACGCCGGCACGTGGCAACGTCACGACGGCACCGCGTGGAGCGCGGAGAGCGCCCCGCCCGCGCAGGTTGCCGCGGAAGCGCAGGCGCGCGCGAGCGTGGATCCCGGCATGGCCGCGGGATCATATGCGATGAGCAATGCGACGCGCTTCACGGGGCGCGCCGGCGACGGCTGGAGCGCGCGCGACCGTGGCGACGGCGGCTACAGCCGCACGCTGGGCGGCGACGGCGGCATCAGCGCCGAGCGCGCCAACTACGACAATCAGGTGATGGACAACGCTTTCGATATCGCCATGAACGGCGGTTGGTGGAGCGATTCGACGAATGTCGGCAACGGTCCGGTGACTGTCGGTGTCGGCGTTGGGGTCGGCACCGCGGTCGGCCCGGGCACCGGAGTCGGGTTCGGCATGGCGCCCGGCCTTGGTTGGGGTGGGCGCTTCGGTGCCGATTGACGGCGCCGTTCGATCGTCACCGCGTCCGGTAGAATCGCCGCCGATCATGGCCCTACGTGCCCTACGTCGTCGCATTGCCTTGGTGTTCGCCGTTGCCGCTGCGGCGACGGTCGCTGCCGGCTGCGCGGGACCCGCGGGCAGTCCGATGGGATTGACGCTGGCAACCAGCGTGCAGGGCACCTGGAAGGATCCGCGCTATCAGGCGGCGCCGATGCAGCGCATCTTCGTGGTGAGTCTCATGAAGGTCGAGCCGGGCGGGCGCGACGCGGTGGAGGATGCGATCGTGACGCGCCTCGCGAGCGCCGGCGTCACCGGCATCGCTTCGCACACGGTGCTGAGCAACGACGCCGAGAAGCCCGGACCGACGCTGGCCGAGGCGATCGCCACCGCGAAGGTCGACGGCGTGCTGCTGGTCGACGTCAAGGCGGTTGGCGCCTACGAGCCGTACACGGTCGGCCAGACCGTCACCTCGCTCTCGCCGGACACCATGGCGTCCTACGATTTCCTGAAGCAGCAGCACGTCTACCAGCCGGGCGACTACAAGGTCGCGCACATCGTGAGCGAACTCTACCTGCCGGCGATGGGGCGGCAGGTGTGGATCGCCGCTACCGACAGCTTCGATGCCGCGAATCTCGCCCGCAACCTTCCCGATTTCACGCTGAAGGTCGTGACCGTGATGGCCAAGGATCGGATGATCGCTGCGCCGCCGAAGCCGTCGTGACGCGGCACACCCGCTGCGAAAGGATGTCCATGTCCGCATTGCGCCTGTTCCTCGCCGCCGCCGCGGTCAGCTTGCTCGCGGCGTGCCAGACGACGTCGATCCAGTCGGCGTGGTACGACACGTCCTACCGGGGCGGTCCATTCCGCAAGGTGGTGGTGATCGCGAGCGACGGCACCACGTCGGACAGTCGGGTCTTCGAGGACATCTTCGTGCAGAAGCTGCTGGCGACGGGGATCGACGCGGTGCCGGGCTACACGACCGTGCCGGCCGACGCGCGGCGGGCGGAAGGACCCTTTGCCGCGGCGGTGCAGGCGACCGGCGCCGACGGCGTCATCCTGGTGCGGCTCCTGCGTGTGGATACGCGCACGCAGGTCTCGACGGTGATGGTGCCCGGCCCGATGGGCCCCTGGGGCGGCTTCTACGGGCCGGGCTTCTACGGCGGCGCGCTGTGGGCGGGCGGGTTCTATCCGGTACCCAACGTCACCCAGTATCAGGTCGCCTCGGTCGAGACCAACGTGTACTCGGTGCCGACTCGTCGACTCGTGTGGGCCGCCACCACGCAGACCGTCGATCCCGGGACGGTGGTGAAGGAGGCGCCCAACTACGCCGACCTCATCATCGGCCAGCTGCAGCAGCGTGGCCTCGTGCCGGGTGCGCCGAAGAGCTGACGATCCACTCCAGGGGAGAGCGTGATGAATGCGATAGCCCAGCCTGCATCCCCGTCGCCTCCCGCGTCATCGTGGGCGCAGCGCGCGGGTCTCGTCGTCGCCATCGCCGCCCTGATCGCGATCCTCGCGCTGCCGGCCGCGGCCGGCCTGCCGCGCGCCGGGCACGTGATGCTCGCGATCCTCGCCTTTGCCGTCATCGTCTGGATGACCGAGGCGCTCGACTACGCGGTGAGCGCCGTCGTCATCGGCGCGCTCATGATCTTCGGCCTCGCCTTCGCCCCCGACGTCGCGAAGCCGGGCGGCCCGGCGATGGGCTCGGTCGCAGCACTCAATCTCGCGCTGTCCGGTTTCGCGAGCAGCGCCGTCGCGCTGGTCGCCGCCGCCTGCTTCATCGCCGCGGCGATGACCGCGACCGGGCTCGACCGGCGCATCGCGCTCCTCGTGCTGTCGCGCGTCGAGGCGCGGACGAACCAGATCGTCATCGGCGCGATGGTGGTCGGCATCCTGCTCTCCTTCGTCGTCCCCAGCACGACCGCGCGCGTTGCCTGTCTCATGCCGATCATGATGGGCTTCATCCTCGCCTTCAAGGTCGACAAGCGCAGCCGCTTCGCGGCACTCCTCGTCATTACCGCCGCACAGACGGCGAGCGTGTGGAACATCGGCATCAAGACCGCGGCGGCGCAGAACATGGTGGCGGTGGGCTTCGTCGAGAAGCAGTTCGGCAGTACGATCACCTGGACCGAGTGGTTCGTCGCCGGCGCGCCGTTCTCGGCGCTGCTGACCATCGCGCTCTACTTCATCATGACGCGGATGCTGAAGCCGGAGATGGAGGAGATCGCCGGCGGGCGTGCGGCGATTCGCGAGCAACTCGACGCGCTCGGCGCGATGACGCTCGCCGAATGGAAGCTCCTGGTGGTGGTGCTCGTGCTGCTGGGCTTCTGGTCGACCGAGAAGGTGCTGCACGACTTCGATACCTCGTCGACGACGATCGCCGCCATCGCGCTCATGCTCCTGCCACGCCTCGGCGTGATGGACTGGAAGGCGTCGCAGAAGGGCTTCCCGTGGGGCACGGTGGTGCTCTTCGCGGTCGGCATCAGCGTCGGCACCGCGCTCCTGCGCACCAACGCCGCGGCGTGGCTCGCGCAGCTCATCGTCACCCACCTCGGGCTGCAGCAGGCGAGCGCCTTCGCGATCCTCATGCTGCTGTCGGTGTTCCTGATCGTCATCCACCTGGGCTTCGCCAGCGCCACCGCGCTCGCCTCGACGATGATCCCGATCGTCATCAGCGTGCTCGGCACCGTGCAGACGCCAGGCATCAACGCCGTGGGGATGACGATGCTCCTGCAGTTCGTGGTGAGCTTCGGCTTCATCCTGCCGGTCAACGCGCCGCAGAACATGATCGCCTACGGCACCGGCACTTTCGATGCGCGCGACTTCGTGCGCACCGGCTTCGTCATCACGCTGGTGGCGTTCGCGCTGCTCGTGGTGTTCGGGCTCAGCTACTGGTCGTGGATGGGCTACATGACGACGCCGGGGTGAGCGGTCGAGGCTCGCGGCCTCCCAGCGCCCGCGTCAGGTCGCGGGCGGTAGCCCCCACCAGGTCGCCGAGGATCGGAATGCGCTCGGGCGTCATCCGGGTCACGGGTCCTGCCACTGACACCGCCGCCCACGGCTGGCCGTGCTCGTCGCACACCGCGGCGGCGACGCAGCGCAGGCCCGCGGCGTGCTCCTCGTCGTCGATCGCATAGCCGCGCTCGCGAGCGGCGACGAGATCGGCCGCGAGCGCGCCGGGGGCGGTGAGCGTTCGGGCGGTGAGGCGGGTGAGTTCACGACGGGCGAGCCTTGCGGCGAGTTCGCGCGTATCGAGCAGGCTCAGGATCGCCTTGCCCACGCCCGACGCATGCAGCGGCGCGCGCGCACCGAGCTTGACGCTCATGCGCATCATCTCGTGGCACTGCACCTGCTCGACGAATACCGCCTCGCCGCCTTCCATGACGGCGAGGTTCGCAGTCTCGCCGGCGCGATCCATGAGTTCGCGCAGGTGCGGATACGCCTGCACGACGAGGTTGCGATGGCTGAGGAATGCGGTGCCGGCACGAAAGGCGTGGACTCCCACTTGCCACTCGCCCTTCGGGCCGGCGCGAACGAAGCCCGCCGCCTCGAGGGTGGCGAGGAGCCGGTGCACGGTCGGCGCGGGAAGGTCGAGCGCTCCCGCGATCACGGTCAGCGTCGCGCCGGCTTCGGTGGCGGCCAGCGTTTCGAGCACGGCGAGGCCGCGCGACAGCGCCTGCGTGTGGCCGACGCTTTTCTCCGCACCGGAACGCACGACCGGCCGCGGTGGCGTGGCGCCCCCGCGCTTGCGCGCGGCGAGCGGATCGCGGCGGGGACGAGCGGCCATCGGGGAGTCTTCGTGGGTTGGCTTCCGGTCGGCGTCGCGCCGGGGAAGTCGCTATCGGGGAGGCGATTCATTGTAGCATCGTCGGCACCTGCCGCCGGTGATTGTGAAATTCACTTTCACATTCATTCCGGGCCGCAGGTGGAAGCTCCAGCTTCGCCCAGCCTCGCGCCATCAAGCCCGCCTCGATGCCATCGTCACCCGCCGCTCCCGTCGCGTTCCTGTGGCGCCGAGTCTGTGCGCTGGGCGTTGCGCAGATCGTGTCGTGGGGGACGCTCTTCTACACGATCGCCGTGCTGGGGCAGGCGCAGCGCACCGCCACCGGGGTGTCCGAGTTGTGGCTCTACGGGAGCTTCACCGCGGGCCTCTTCGCATCGGGGATGGTGTCCCCGGCGGTGGGCCGCGACATCGATGCACACGGCGGGCGGCGTGTCCTCGCGCTCGGTTCGCTGCTGGCGGCGGTCGCCTGTGGGGTGCTGGCGCTCGCGCAGGGACCCGCTGGCGTGCTGGTCGGCTGGGTGCTCGCAGGCGTCGCGATGGGGGCGACGCTCTACGATCCCGCCTTCGCGACGCTGCACCAGATCGCCGGTGCCGACTACCGGCGTGCGGTGACCGCGTTGACGCTCTTCGGCGGTTTCGCGAGCACCGTGTTCTGGCCGCTCTCGCAGTTCCTGCTGGAGACCGTCGGCTGGCGCGCTGCCTATGCGACGTACGCGGCCCTGCATCTCGCGCTGTGCCTGCCGATCCATGTCGCAGGCGTGCCGGTCGGGCGTCGCGTTGCCGCTGCGCCAGCGGAGCGGGCGCTGCCCGCGCGATCGTCGCCGGCGTCGGCTTTCATCTGGCTCGCGGCGGCGCTCTCGCTCGTCGCCTTCATCTCTTCCGCAGTGACCTCGCACCTCGTCGGCCTCCTCACCGCGACCGGGCTCACCTCGCGCGATGCGGTGCTCGTCGGCTCGCTCATCGGCCCGATGCAGGTAGCGGGGCGCGTGCTGGAATTCGCGTTCGCGCGGCAAGTACGCGCCATCGTCGTCGGCAACTTCGCCTTCACGCTCATGGCGGTGGCGCTCGTGATCTTCACGCAGGTGCACGGAACGTGGATCGTCGCGCTCGCCTTCGCCATCGCCTACGGCTGGGCGAACGGTGTGCTCACCATCGTCCGCGGCACCGTCCCGGCGGAACTCTTCGGTGAGCGCGGTTACGGCGCACTGCTCGGGCGCCTCGCGCTGCCGCAGTTCGTGACCAAGGCGGTGGCGCCGTTCGCGCTCGCGCTGCTGCTCGTCGTCGATCCAGGTCGCTCGCTCGCCGCGTACGCGCTGCTCGTGCTGGGGGTCGTGGCGCTCGTCGCGTATCGGCTCGCGGTGCGCGGTCCGCGCCGCGATCGCCGCTGACGCTACCGCGAATACTCGGGATCGGTGAAGAGCGAGGTCACCACCACGCGCCGGACGTCGCTGCGTTCGGTGACCGCGTAGAGGATCGGCGTCAGCAATTCCTCGAAGATGCCGCGCAGGCTTCGCGCGCCGGTCTTGTATTCGATGGCGAGTTCGGCGATCTGCTCGAAGACCTTCGGCTCGACGACGAGTTCGGCACCCTCGTCGCGGAAGATCTCCTGGAACTGGCGGTAGAGGGCGTTGCGCGGCTCGGTCATGATGCGCACCATCATCGCCCGGTCGAGGTCGTGGAAGCGCGCGATGATCGGCAGCCGGCCGGTGAATTCCGGGATCAATCCGTAGGTGAAGAGGTCGGTCGGCTTCACCCGCGAGTTGAGCCGGTCGAGGATGCGCTGGTTGTCGCCCTTCGACGTCGCGATGAAGCCGTAGCCGTGCGTCTGCGAGGCGATGATGTCGTCGAGCCCGACGAAGGCGCCGCCGCAGATGAAGAGGATGTCGGTGGTGTCGACGTAATCGCCGCTGCGCAGCTTCACCTGCGCGCCTTCCATGATCTTCAGCAGCGAGTGCTGTACCGATTCGCCCGAGCTGCCCTGGCCGTGCCCGGTCGACGACTTCAGCTTGTCGATCTCGTCGATGAAGACGATGCCGCGCGAGGCGCGGGTGACGTCGCCTTCCGCCTTCTCGACGAGGCGCGTCAGCATCGCCTCGATCTCCTCGTTGACGAAGCGCGTGTTGGCGAGCGAGGTCGCCTCGGCGGTGACGAAGGGTACGCCAACGAGGTGCGACAGCGTCTCGCAGGTGAGCGTCTTGCCGGTCCCCGACGAGCCGATGAGGAGCACGTTGCTCTTGTTGTGGCCGGCGACGCCGGCGCGGCTGCGGCCGATCTTCCGGTAGTGCGTGTAGACCGCCACCGCGAGGATCTTCTTCGCGTCGGCCTGGCCGACCACGAACTCGTCGAGTTGCGCAACGATGGCGCCGGGTTTCGGAACGGGGGCGGGCAAGGGGGCAACCGGCATTGGTGGAGCGGCGAAGGTAGCAGGGGGCCCGCGGCGACGCAAGGCGCAGTCGTCGGACGCTGTCGGCGCCGGGGGACTACAATGGCGACCCGCGCGAAGCGATCGCGCCCCGCCATGGACCGGCACGCATGCTAAGCGGCAAATCCAGGATCATCGCGCATCTCGGCTACCCCACGGAGTCGTTCAAGGCGCCGCTCATCTACAACCCGTGGTTCGACAGCAAGGGAATCGACATCGTCGTCGTTCCCTTGGGTGTCAAGGCCGAGGATTACGTGCCGTTCTTCGAGCGCCTCGTGCGCCTGTCGAACATCCATGGCGCGCTCATCACGATGCCGCACAAGGTGACCACCGTGGCATTGCTCGATGAGGTTTCGACGACCGTCAAGGTGGTCGGCGCGTGCAATGCCGTGCGGGTGCGCGACGGGCGCATCATCGGCGACATGTTCGACGGCGAGGGCTTCACCCGCGGTATCGTGCGCAAAGGCTTTCGCATTGCCGGCTCGCGCTGTCTCGTGCTGGGCTGCGGCGGAGTCGGTTCGGCGATCGCGGCGTCGCTCGCCGCCAGGGGTGCCTCGGCGCTGGTGCTGGCGGACAGCAACGAGGCGATGGCGCGGGCACTTGCTGCGCGCATCGCGGAGCACCATCCCATGGTCGCGGCGAGCGTCGGCGGCGCCGATCCCGCGGGGTACGACCTCATCGTCAATGCGACTCCGCTCGGCATGAAGGCGAGCGATCCGATCCCCTTCGACGTGACGCGCATCGCCGCCTCGACCTTCGTGGGCGAGGTCGTCATGAAGCAGGAATTCACGCCGCTCCTCGCGGCGGCGCGCGAGCTCGGTTGCCGCTACCAGATCGGCACCGACATGCTCTTCGAGCAGCTTCCGGCGTACCTCGAGTTCTTCGGCTATCCCGGCGTCACGGTCGAGGAGTTGCGCGCCGTGGCCAAGATCACCTACTGAAAAAGGGCAGCATCGTGACCTACGAAAACATTCTCGTCGAGACGCGCGGCCGCGTCGGCCTCGTCACGCTCAACCGTCCCAAGCAACTCAACGCACTCAACGACGCGCTGATGGACGAGCTCGGCACCGCGCTCAAGGCATTCGACGCCGACGATGCGATCGGTGCCATGATCGTCACCGGCAGCGCCAAGGCATTCGCGGCCGGCGCCGACATCGGCGCGATGGCGAAGTGGACGTACATGGACGTCTACAAGAACGAGTACATCACGCGCAATTGGGAGACGCTGCGCTCGATCCGCAAGCCGGTGATCGCGGCGGTGGCTGGGTACGCGCTGGGCGGCGGCTGCGAACTCGCGATGATGTGCGACTTCATCATCGCCGCAGACGACGCCCGCTTCGGCCAGCCCGAGATCAAGCTCGGCATCATTCCGGGGGCGGGCGGCACGCAGCGCCTGCCGCGGGCGGTGGGCAAGGCGAAGGCGATGGATCTGGTGCTCACCGGCCGCATGATGAACGCCGAGGAGGCCGAGCGGGCGGGACTGGTGTCGCGCGTGGTCGCCGCCGACAAGCTCGTCGACGAAGCGATGGCCGCTGCCGCCACGATCTGCGAGTATTCGCTCCCCGTGGTGATGATGGCGAAGGAGGCGGTCAACCGCGCCTACGAAGGGACGCTCGCCGACGGCATCCACTTCGAGCGCCGCATGTTCCATTCGCTCTTCGCGACCGAGGATCAGAAGATCGGCATGCAGGCGTTCCTCGACAAGGCGAAGCCGCAGTTCAAGCAGCGCTGACGCTGCGGCTGCACGGACGCGGCGGGACGCGGGCGCTGCCGCAGGCGACTTCGACTCGCGGCAGGCACCGGCGGGCCGGCTAGAACCGTCGGGTGTACGCGATCCCCAACTGGTATTCCTTCATCGCGATCGTCTCACTCGTCGTCGGCGGCAGACCGAAGCCAGCGAAGAGGCTCGTTCCGCTGACCGAGTTGTTCTGCGCGTACATGAACGCCGCGGTGACCTCGTTGTTGCGATCGATGCGCCAGGTCGCGCCGGCCGACCACTGGTGTTCCACGACGCCAGGCGCGAGGACGTTGAACGTCACGTCCTGCGCGCGGATCGGAGTGTCGCTGTGGTTGTAGCCGCCGCGAATCGTCCACTGCTCGTTGATGTCGTACTGCACGCCGATCTTCCATACGTCGATGTTGCGCCAGCCGAAGCCGGCCCCGCTATCGCCACCCAGGCAGTACTGGCGCTGGCCGGCGCCACCCAGTTGCGGCGGCGCGCACAAGCCGATCCATTGGCTCGGATTGTTCACCGATGGCGCGTCGTCGTAGAAGATGCGCTCGTAGTCGACGGCGACGAGGAGCGCCTTCACCGGCCGGAAGGCGACGCCGACGGCGAAATTGGAAGGGATGTCGAAGCCGCCTTGCTGCGCGAAGAGCCCTTTGTACTTGTCGAAATTCCCCATGCTGACCTTCGACGACCACGTCACGCCCAGCGCGAACTGCTCGGTGAGTTGGCCCATGTAGCCCAGGCGCACGCCGAAGCCCCAGGCGTCGTCGTAGCCGTTGTTGGTGACGGCACCGGGTGCGGTCGAGAAGGCGGGATTGTCGAAGGCCTGCAGACCCTCCGCCTTGAAGCGCTGGTAGGCGACGAGCGGCGCGATGCCGAGCGAGTGGCCCTTGGCGACCTGCCACGCGGCATACGGAGCGAGGATCAGTTGCGTGAGGTCGACGCCGAGTTGGTCGCTCCCGCAGAGGAGGTTGTATGGCGCGCCCTGTCCGCCACGGAACTGATAGCACGCGCTTTGGATCGGGATCTGCCCGCCCGGGTAGTCGGTATTCATCCCGCCGTTGCCGTAGACGGTGAGCCCGAAGGCGAGATTGTCGCGGTACTTCCAGTTGATGCCGAATTCGGGGATGAAGAAATTCGTGCTGCCGCTGTCGACGGACGCGTCGATGTTGGCCGGCCCGGAGCCCGTGCGCTGGGCGTCGCGCCGCGGCGAGAACCAGGAAACGCCGAGTTGCCACTGGTTGTCGAGGAATGACGCCGTTGCCGGATTGACCGCCCCGGCGAAGGGCTCTTGCGCCACCGCAACGGCGGCGCCCGCCATGCCGATCGACTTCATTCCGTAGCCGTTGGCGAAATAGCCATCCGTTGCCTGCGCGGCAAACGGCGTGCCGGCAATCAGTGCCGCCGCTGCAAGTCGTGTCTTCACTGGGCTCCCCTTCCGTGTGGTATCGGTGTCGCTCCTAGATGAACAGGCTCACGTCCGCGTCG
>JBDHRR010000070.1:0-18672 GCA_039807685.1 Burkholderiales bacterium | reverse complement strand
CGTGGACGTGCCCATGCGCAATCTCGTCGGGCGTGGCCGGCCGCACGTCGACGACCTTGGCGTCGAAGCGCAACCGTCGTCCGGCGAGCTCGTGATTGCCATCGAGCACGGCCTTGCCATCCGCGATGTCGGTGATACGCCACATGACCTCGTGACCGTCCTGCTCGGCAACGAGATAGCCGCCGACCGCGACGTCGGAAGGCAGGTCGCTCACGTTTTCGAGGCGCACGAGCTCCGGGTCGTATTCGCCGAAGGCGTCCTCGGGCTCGAGCGTGACCGAGACCGACTCGCCCACCGCCTTGTCGGCGAGCGCCGCTTCGACCTTGGGAAAGATGCCGGAGTGTCCGCCGTGCAGATAGACGATCGGCTCGGGCGAGACTTCGATCAACTTGTTGTCGGCATCGAAGAGCTTGTAGGAAAGGGTGACTGCGGTATTGGCGAAGATATTCATGGTGCGTCCGGACGCGGAATGGGCCATTGTACCCGGTCGCCTTCCGTCGACCCCCGACGGCGCCGCGCGGATCGTGCCGTGCGATGCGGCGCCCCGACGCCGCGGGCAACGCGCGGCACGCGCCCGCTCACGCGCCGGATGCTACGCTTCGCCGATGCCCTCCGCGTCTTTCTCCCGCAACGCTGCGGTCCGCGCGGGTGACGTCGACGCCGCCCCGCGCATCGGCGACGACCGCACACCGCTCCTCGGCGATCGCACGCCGCGCGCGTTCCTCGCCGGCTACTGGCAGCGCCGGGCGCTGCTGGTCCGGGCCGCGCTGCCCGCTTTCACGGGGCTCCATACCCGCCGCGATCTTTGCGCGCTCGCCGCGCGCGACGACGTCGAGTCGCGCCTCATCGTGCGCGACGGTGCGCGCTATACGCTCGCACAGGGCCCGTTTCGGCGCAGCGACTTCCGGTCGCTGCCGGCGCGTGGCTGGACGCTCCTCGTGCAGGGCGTGAACCTGCACGACGACCGCGCCGACGCGCTGCTGCGCCGCTTCGCCTTCGTCCCCTACGCACGCCTCGACGACGTGATGGTGAGCTACGCGGTTCCCGGCGGCGGGGTCGGCCCGCATTTCGATTCCTACGACGTCTTCCTGCTGCAGGGCTTCGGACGCCGGCGCTGGCGCTATGGGCGTCAGCGCGATCTCGCCTTGCGACCGCAGTTGCCGGTGAAGATCCTGCAACGCTTCACGCCGCGCCACGACGCCATCGTCGAGCCCGGCGACCTGCTGTACCTGCCGCCGGCCTATGCGCACGACGGGGTTGCGATCGACGAGTGCACGACGTACTCGATCGGCTTTCGCGCCGCCGCCGACGTCGAGATCGCGCAGGCGTTTCTCGATCACCTGCGCGATCGGGTGGAGATTCCGGGTCGCTATGCCGATCCCGGCATCGCGCCGGCGGCGCAGCCGGCGCGCATTCCGGCCGGCCTGCAGGCGCACGCGACGGCGGTGCTCGCCCGCATCCGCTTCGACCGCGCCTTCGTGGCCCGCTTCCTGGGGTCGCTGCTCTCGGAGCCCAAGCCTCACGTCTATTTCGAGCCGCCGGCAGCGCCACTCGCGCCGCGCGCCTTCGCGGCGGCCATCCGTCGGCAGGGTATTCGCCTCGACCGGCGCACGCAATGGCTCTACGACGACGAGGCGCTGTACGTCAACGGCGAGGCGCGCGCATGGCCGCGCGCCGATCGAGTACTGATCGCGTGTCTTGCCGATGCGCGAACGCTCGCGCCGGAGCAGGCGGCGAAGCTTGGCGCGCCCACCATCGCACTTCTCTACGCGGACTATCGACATGGCTACCTCCACCCCGCCTGACGCTTCGTCCCGGCCCGAGCCGCGGGAAACGATCGTCGATACGCTCGCCGCACAGGCAAGCGCGATCGACGAGATCCTCGATCTTGCCGAGCAACGCCTGTGCGTATTCGACATCGATCTCTCGCAGACCGGGTGGAATGGCGCGGCGCGTGCCGAGAGATTGACCGCGTTCCTGCGCCGAAAGCGCCACGCACGCGTCGAGATCATCCTGCACGATACGCGCTGGGTGGAGGCGTCGTGCCCGCGGCTTCTCGCGGTGCAGCGCCTGCACGCGACGGCGGTCACGATCTACCGCAGCGGCAGCGAGGCGCGCCACGCGATGGATCCGCTGGTCATTGCCGATGGCCGCCATGCGCTGCACCGTTTCCACATCGACCAGCCGCGGGCGGCGGTGATCATCGGCAAGCCGGCCATCGTGCGCCCATTGCAGATGCGCTTCGAGGAGATCTGGGCCACGGGTGAACCCGGACTCGGTGCGACGCAACTCGGGCTGTGACGTGAACGCTGCGCCCGCGTGCTACGATCGCGGCCCGCGTGAGCGAACACCGCGTATCGTCATCACGCCTGCCAAGGATTCCTGCATGAAGCTCGCCGTCGCCACGCTTGCCACCGCCCTCTTGCTCGTCGCCTGCGGGCAGGAGCAAAAACCCGTCGCTGTCTCCGCCGCGCCCACGACGGGTGCCGCCCCCGCCCCGTCGCCCGCCCCGGTGCCGCCGATGGCCACGGATGCGAGACTCGCCGGCAGCAGCGTCGTGCCAGCCGCCGCGGCGGCGACGCCCTCCTCCCCGGTACCGTCCGGGGCAGCGCCCGCCGCCGCGAAGCCGTAGCCAAACGCCGCGCGCCGCACGCGCGACGAGGACCTGACCACAAGAGGACGCTCGCCCGCAACTCGCAGAGCCGCGCGGCGCGCACGATGAGACGCTGCTCGCCGCGGGCGAGCCCGGACGTTACAGCGGGACGCCGATGCGCTGCGCGACCTGTCGGTAGTGTCCGATCACGTCGCCAAGGTCCCGCCGGAAGCGATCCTTGTCGAGCTTCTCGCCGGTCTTGGCATCCCACAGCCGGCAACCGTCGGGCGTGAATTCGTCGCCGAGCACGAGCGGTCCCGTCGGATCATCGGTGGGGTGCCCGAACTCCAGCTTGTAATCGACGAGGTCGATGCCGGCTGCGGCGAAGAGCGGCTTCAGCACCGCGTTGACCTTGTGCGTCAGCGCGCGCATCTCGTCGATCTCGTGCTGCGACGCCCAGCCGAGCACCCGAATGTGATCGTCGTTGCACAACGGATCGTGCAGCGCGTCACTCTTCAGGAAGAACTCGAAGATCGGCTGCGCGAGCTTGCGCCCTTCGTCGATGCCGTAGCGCTTCGCCATCGATCCCGCACACACGTTGCGCACGACGCACTCGACCGGCACCATCTTCATCGCCTTGACCAGCGACTCGCGCTCGTTGAGCATCCGCACGAAGTGCGTCGGCACGCCGGCCGCGGCGAGCTTGCCCATCACGAAGGCATTGATCCGGTTGTTGGTCTCGCCTTTCAAGTCGAGCTTGGCGAGCTTGACGCCGTCGAAGGCAGAGACGTCGTCACGATAATGCATCACCAGACGATGCGGATCGTCGGTCGCATACACCGTCTTCGCCTTGCCGCGATAGAGTTCCTGTCGCTTGTCCATGGAGGGTCCGCCTCGTGGGTGATGATGTCAGGAAGGGGCGAGCGTGCGCCAGCCGAAGCCCGTGGCCTGGTCGGCGACGCCGATCCAGTCGGCCGCGCAGCCCAACGCACCAGCAAGCGCGGCCTGCGCCCGCTCCGGCGTGTTGTTCTGCTGCGACAGGTGCGCAGCGATGACGTGTTGCAGCTTGCTGCGATCGAGTGCCGCGAGTAGCGCCGCGGCCGCACCATTGTCGAGATGGCCAAGCCGCCCCGCGATGCGCCCCTTGAGCGATCGCGGATAGCTGCTCGCGGCAAGGAGATCGGGATCGTGATTGCATTCGAGCACCAGCGCATCGCAGCCGCTGAGACAGGCTTGGACGAACGGCGTGGGCGCACCGATGTCGGTCAGGATGCCGAGCCGGAAGGCGCCGTCGGAAATCACGAACTGCACGGGTTCGCGCGCATCGTGCGGCACCGGAAAGGGGTGGATCGACAAGTCGTCGATTGCGAAGGCGTCGTGGCTGTCGAAGCCGTAAACCCGCGCCACGCCATCGCAGCGCTCGCCCAGTGCGGTGAGCGTGCCGAAGGTCGCCCACACCGGAATGTCGTAGCGCGCGGCAAGCGCGGGCACGCCGCCGCCGTGATCGCCGTGCTCGTGGGTGACGAGTATCGCGGTCAGCGACTCCGGCGCAACGCCGACTCGCGCGAGGCGCGCGAGGCAGTCGCGCAGGCCGAAGCCACAGTCGATCAGGATGCGGGTGCCGCCCGCTTCGACGACGAGGCCATTGCCTTCGCTGCCGCTGCCGATCGAGGTGAAGCGCACTCCCCGGTCGCCTACTTCAGCTGATCCTTGAGGAGCGTGAGGATCTTCTGGCTCGCGGCCGTACGATCCGGAACGCCGCCCGGATCCTGCACGCTGACGACGCTGTTCGCCGCCGCCTCGGCCACGACGATCTGGTACTGCTCGGGCTTGTCCTTCTCGTCGGCCTTCCAGAACATGAGCTTGTCGAGAATCCCCGCCTGATTCGCCTTGGCGGCGAGCGCGTCGGGGTCACCGTAGCGCACGAAATACACACCACGCGAGCGATCGCGATCGACCACGGTGAAACCTCCGCGGTCGAGCGCGAGGCCCACGCGCCGCCAGGTGCGATCGAAGGGATCCTGCACCGTGAGCCGGTACGTACCATCGGCATTCTTCTCGATCGTCGCGCGGTCGGGCGCGATCGACGATTCCACGACGGCGGTGCGCGCTGCGGGCTCGGGCGTGCCGAACTTCATCATGAGCCGCGTGAGCATTTCCGATTCGAGCGCCGGATTGGGTGGCATCACCGCCCAGACGAATGCCGCGGGCGACGAATTGTCGATCTTGGCGGTGGGGACCTGCTCCATGCCGCGGTGCGAGATATAGATCTCGACCGTACCGGGCTCGGAGCCGCGCTCGATCCGTGTGCGGAACTTGTCCTGCTTGTACGTCGTATAGAAGGCATCGAGGACTTTGCCGAGGGTCTTGCGCACGATGTCGGTCGGCGCATCGGCGCGGTTCTCGGCGAAATCGGTCTCCATGAAGCCGATCTGCGGATTCTCGACCGCCAGGACGAAACCCGATTCCTGCCAGAACTCGCGCGTGGTGTTCCACGCCTGCTCGGGGGTTGCCTTGACGACGAGCCAGCGCTCGTTGCCGGCGCGCATGATCTTGGCATCGGGTGTCTGCGGCAGCAATGCGCTGCGTGATTCCTTGTTGCTGCCGGCTGCTGCGAGGCCGGTCGCGGTATTGACGCGATAGCGGTCGTCGTAGCGCGGCGTGGTGAGATCGGGCGGCAACTCGAGCGCCGGACCGGTGGCTGCCGACTTGTAGTCGATGCGCTTGGTGGGCGAGTAGCCCGCGAGGCTGTCGCAGCCGGCGAGCGCCACCGCGGCGAGCGCCGCCAGGGCGATCGCGAAGCCGCGCTTACGAAGCGATGCGTTCATGCGTCCTTACCTCTTGACCTGCCCCGAGACAGCCCGCCTCGCGCAGCGCAGCGCGAACCATCTCGTGGTACTGCGCCGCCAGCGGGACGAGCGGCAGCCGCAATTCGTTGGCGATGAAGCCCATCTCGGCCAGCGCCCACTTCACGGGAATCGGGTTGGCTTCGACGAAGAGCCGGCGATGGAGAGCCAGCAGGCGGTTGTTGAAGTTGCGGGCGGCGAGCGTGTCGCCGGAAAGCGCCGCCGCGCACATCTGTGCCATCAGCTTCGGCGCGACGTTCGCGGTGACCGAAATGACGCCATGGCCACCGAGCAGCATGAGCGGCAAGCCGGTGAGATCGTCGCCGCTGTAGACCGCGAAATCGCCGTGGCCCGCGTCGCCGAGCGCCTTCAGAAGCTCGCTGCCGCGCGCCATGTCGCCGGTCGCGTCCTTGATGCCGACGATCCCCGGCACCGCGGCGAGCCGCACCGTCGTCTCCGTCGCGAGATCGGCGACGGTGCGACCCGGGACGTTGTACAGGATCATGGGGAGCGCAACCCGCTCGGCGATCGCGCGGAAGTGACGGTAGAGACCTTCCTGCGTCGGCTTGTTGTAGTACGGCACCACCGAGAGGTGGTATTCGGCGCCGACCTGCGCCGCGTAGGCGGCGAGTTCGATCGCCTCGTGCGTGGCATTGGCGCCGGTGCCGGCGACCACCGCGACCCGGCCCGCGACGTGCTCGACCGTGGTCTTGATGAGCAGCCGATGCTCGTCGACGGTCACCGTAGGGGACTCGCCGGTGGTGCCGACGACGACGATGCCGGCGGTCCCGGCATCGATGTGGAAATCGATGAGATTGCGATACGCAGGCAGGTCGAGGCCGCCCCCGTCGCGCATGGGGGTGGCGATGGCAACGAGGCTTCCGGTCAGCATGGCATCACCACTCGTGGGTAAACGGGACATTTTACTCCATCGCCTCGATTGGGCGCCGAGGCCTGCACGCGGCTTCGACCCCGGCCGCCGTCAGCCGTTCCCTGCCAGACCGCTTGCCGCGCCCCCCAGCGCCGGTGGCCACCGGCTGGTCGCACCGACCGCCGCGATCCGCTGCACGACGCTGCGGCCGACGCCGGCGTCCACCGTGCCCTGCTCGAATGCCACCACCGTCAGCGCCGGCGGGCGCGCCGCAAGCGCCAGGAGTTCACCCGGGTCGAGCAGGAAATCGGGATTCGCCGGGCGGCCGTAGCGCTCGTTGCCCTTGGCGAAGGTCTCGTAGAGCAGCACGCCGGTGGCCGACAGCGCGGCGCGCAGCAACGCGAAGTGCGGCCGATGGAGATAGTTCGTCACGACGACGGCATCGAAGGTCTCGCCGACGAGCGGCCATGTCTCACCCTCGAGGTCGGCGACACGGACGTCGATCCCGTCGACACCGGCGCACCCCGCGAGTGCCATCGCATCGCGATCGATCGCCACCACGTGCGCGCCACGCGCGGCGAAGAAGCGCGCGTGCCGCCCGCTGCCGGCCGCGAGGTCGAGCACGCGCGCACCTGGCGCGACGAGGTGCGCGAAGCGGGCGATCCACGCCGAGGGCTCCGCACGCTGCGGTTGCCTGAATCGACTGCACGCCCTTATCATCGCCTGTTCATCGCACTGTGGTGTGATGCAGACGCCGCGCAAGCGCGGCACGCCTTGCGATTTCTCGAAGGAACCGGACATGAATCGTCGGATGTACCTCCGCGCGCTGGCCATCGCCACCGCCTGGCCGGCATCGATCGCCTGGGGCCAGTCGTTTCCGACCAGGCCCGTGCGGATGATAGTCGGCTTTCCGCCTGGCGGCCCCAACGACATCGTCGCGCGCACGGTGTCCGACAAGCTCGGCGCGGTGCTCGGGCAGCCCGTGATCGTCGACAATCGACCGGGTGCCGGAGGCAACATCGGCTCGGATGCCACGGCGAAGGCCGCCCCCGACGGTTACACGCTGCTCCTGGGCTCGACCGGCCCGCAGGCGATCAATCCCGTCCTCTACGCCAACCTGCCGTACGACGTGCTGCGCGACCTCGCCCCGGTGTCGCTCGTCGCCATCGTTCCCAATGCGCTGGTGGTCAATCCGCAGGTGCCGGCGACGACGGTGAGCGAACTCATCGCCTACGCGAAGAAGCGACCCGAAGGCTTGCGCTACGGTTCGGGCGGCAACGGCACCACGCTGCACCTGTCGGCTGAGCTCTTCAAATCGATGGCCAAGATCGACATGCTGCACGTCCCGTACAAGGGCACCGCGCCGGCGATCTCCGACCTCGTCGGCGGCCAGACCGATCTCATGTTCGCCGCGGTGTCCTCGGTGCTGCCGCTCGTCAAGGCGGGCAAGCTGCGGATGATCGCGCTGACGACGTCGCGGCGCACGCCGTCGCTACCGGACGTACCGACGATCGCCGAGTCCGGCCTTCCAGGCTACGAAGTGGCGCCGTGGTACGGCGTGTTCACGACCGGCGGCACACCACCGGCCGTGGTGCAGCGGCTCAACGATGCGGTGCGCGAAGTGGTCGCCCTGCCGGCCGTGCAGGAGGCGCTCGACAAGCAGGGGTCCGAGCCCGCCACCAACACCCCCGAAGCATTCCGCACGCTGCTCAAGGCCGAGATCGACAAATGGGCGCGCGTCGTCAAAGAGGGCAACATCACGCTCAACTGAATCGCCCGCCATGACGACATCCCTCGCACCGGCAGACGCCGCCGAATCACCGGCGACGCTGCATTTCACGCACCTGGGTGCCGCCGGGTGGAAGATCACCGACGGCACGACGACGCTGTACCTCGATCCGTTCTTCTCGCGGCTGCGCACGGTCAACGTCTTCGGCAGATCGTTTCCACGGCCGACGGACGATCCGCGACCCGTGTACGGACTGGACGATCCGCTGCCGTCGGACACCGCGACGATCGACCGGCACGTCGACCGCGCCGACTTCATCCTCGTGTCGCACACGCATTTCAATCACTGCATGGACATGCCGTACATCGCGAAGAAGACGGGAGCGCTCGTCATCGGGACCGAGAGTACGGTGAACGTCGCCCGCGCGAGCGGCGTGCCGCAGCGCCAGCTCGTTCCCGTCCAGGGTGGCGAAGATTACGAATTCGGCGCGCTATCGGTGAAGGTCATCCCGAGCCTGCACTCGTCGCTCGTCATCCCGAGCCCGTACTCGACGCTCGACAATTGCCGCTATTTCAGCAGCGCCACCGTGCCGGGCGACGTGCAGGCACCGCTGCGACTGCGCGACTACGTGGAAGGCGGCACGCTGGGCTACCTCATCCGCTTCCGGGGCCACCGCATCGTCGCGCTGTGCTCGATGAGCTACATCGAGCGCGAGATGGAGGGGCTGCGACCCAACGTCGCGCTGATCCCGGCGTCGCACTGGCGCACGCAGGTATACGACTACACGGGGCGCCTCCTGCGCGCGCTCGGCCTGCCGGCAGTTGTCATTGCCACGCACTGGGACGCTCAGGCCGAGCCGTACGGGGCATCGCAGGACCCGCAGCTCGAACAGGCGCAGACCTTCGTACAGGAAGTCACTGCCGTGTCGCCGCGAAGCCGCGTCGTCGTTCCCCGGCATTTCGAAACCATCGAGGTCGCGCCGTAACGCGACCCTCCGCGGCTTTCGCGCCGCGGCGCCCGCGAGCGCAGGCAGCACGCCGGCCTCAGCAGCCCACCGCCTGCCCATCGCGGCGATGGTCCGAACCGGCGGCGTACACCACGCCCTCGGTGTCGCTCGGTGCGGTATCGAGCCGCCGCACGAGCTGCGCGCTGCCGAAGTCGAGACTGTCCGGCGGCGCGCGGCGCGGCGCGTGGCCCATCGCCGCGAGTTCCTGTGCGACCTCGGGTGGAACGCTCGACTCGAGCAGGAGGTCGCCCGTCTCCTCGATGCGCCAGCGCGGCGCATCGGAGCACGCTTGCGGATGCAAGCCCTCGACGAGGTGGCGCAGCACCATCTGCACGTGCCCCTGCGCTTGCATGTTGCCGCCCATCACGCCGAAGGCCATCACCGGGGCGCCGCCACGCGTCATGAACGCCGGGATGATGCTGTGCAACGGCCGCTTGCCGCCCGCCACCTCGTTCGGATGGCCGGACGTGGTCACGAAGCCCATCCCGCGATTGTGCAGGGCGATGCCGGTGCCGGGAACGACCACCCCGGAACCGAATCCCTTGTAGTTGGACTGGATGAACGACACCATGCGCCCCTGCGCATCGCCGGTGCACAGGTACACGGTGCCGCCGCCCGGCGGCTGCCCCGGTGGATAGTCGCCTGCAGCGCACCGATCGATGCTCGCGGCGCGCCGGTCGAGGTAAGCCGGATCGAGCAGTTGCGCCGCGCTCACGCGCATGTGGTTCGGATCGCCGACGTGCGCGTACAGGTCCGCAAAGGCCATGCGCATCGCCTCGATCTCGAGGTGCATGCGCGCTGCCGAGCCCGGCCGCGTCTGCGCGTAGGGCAGGCGCGCGAGCAGTCCGAGCGCGATGAGTGCGGCGATCCCCTGTCCGTTCGGCGGCAGTTCGTGGATCTCGTGGTCGAGGAAGCCGACGCTCACCGGCGGCATCCACTCGCAGCGATGCCCTTCGAGATCCTCGCGTGTGAGCACGGCGCCGTGCGCGGCCGCGTCGCCGGCAATGGCCTGTGCGAGGCGGCCGCGATAGAAGCTCTCGCCGCGCGTGCGGGCGATCTCGCCGAGGGTGGCAGCCTGCGCCGCCATGCGCCACACCTCGCCGACGCGGGGTGCGCGGCCGCGCGTCAGGAATGCATCGAAGCCGGGCTGGTCGTGCAAGCTGTCGGCGGCGAGCGCCCACTGCCGACCGATTACCGGGCTTACCGGAAAGCCATCCCGCGCGTGACGGATGCCGTCGGTGAAGAGATCCTCGAACGGCAACGCTCCGAACCGCTCGGACAGCGCGACCCACGCCGACACGCCGCCCGGCACCGTCACGCTCTCCCAGCCGACAGTCGGCATCTTCGGTGCGCCTGCAAAGCGCTCCGGTCGCCACGCCGCAGGCGCGCGACCCGAGGCATTGAGCGCGTGCAGTGTCTCGCCATCCCAGACCAGCGCAAAGGCGTCGCCGCCGATGCCGTTCATCGTCGGTTCGACGACCGTCAGCGTGATCGCAGCTGCCAGCGCGGCGTCGATCGCGTTGCCGCCGCGAGCGAACGCCGCCGCACCCGCCTGCGCGGCAAGCGGCTGCGACGTCGCAACGACGTTACGAGCGAGTACGGGCTGGCGACCGAATGTGGGGAGATCGTTCCAGTTCATCGGAATGGGTGGCAAGTGAGAGCGGGATCGGGCGGGGACGATTGCCGCGTTCGCGGCGATCGCCCCCTGCACGCGCACAGCTACATGCCCGCGCTCACTTCTTCGCGAACGCGATCTGGCCGCCCTTTTCACGCACGTGGATCGTATCACCCTGTGCATATCGTCCGGCGAGGATCTCCTTCGCCAGCGGGTTCTCGATCTGCTGCTGGATCGCGCGCTTCAGCGGCCGCGCGCCGAACACCGGATCGAATCCCTCTTCGGCGACGAGCTTCAGCGCGTCGTCGGTCACGTCGAGCGCGATGTCGAGCTTGCGCAACCGTGCTTCCAGCGCCTGCAGCTGGATGCGCGCGATGCTCGTGATGTTGGCCTGGTCGAGCGGGTGGAAGACGACGATCTCGTCGATGCGGTTGACGAACTCGGGGCGGAAGTGCTGCTTGACCTCGGCCATCACCGCGATCTTGATCACGCCCTGGTCCTTCCCCTCGTCGGTCAGCTGCTGGATCTTGTGCGAGCCCAGGTTCGAGGTCATGACGATGACCGTGTTCTTGAAGTCGACGGTACGGCCCTGGCCGTCGGTCATGCGCCCGTCGTCGAGCACCTGCAGCAGCACGTTGAAGACATCCGGGTGCGCCTTCTCGATCTCGTCGAGCAGGATCACCGAATACGGCTTGCGGCGCACCGCCTCGGTGAGATAACCGCCCTCCTCGTAGCCGACGTACCCCGGTGGCGCCCCGATCAACCGCGCCACCGAGTGCTTCTCCATGAACTCCGACATGTCGAGGCGAACCATCATCTGGTCGGAGTCGAACAGGAACTCGGCGAGCGCCTTGGTGAGCTCGGTCTTGCCCACACCCGTCGGCCCCAGGAACAGGAACGAACCGTAGGGGCGGTTCGGATCGGACAGGCCCGAGCGCGAGCGGCGGATCGCATCCGAGACGAGGCGCACCGCCTCGTCCTGCCCGATGACACGCGCGTGCAGGCGGTCCTCCATGCTGAGGAGCTTGTCGCGCTCGCCCTGCATCATCTTCGAGACCGGAATGCCGGTCGCGCGCGAGACGACCTCGGCGATCTCCTCGGCGCCGACCTGCGTGCGCACCAATCGCGGCGCCTTCTTCTCCTCGCCGGCCAGCGCCGCATCGGCCTTCTTCAACTGCGCCTCGAGTTGCGGGAGCTTCCCGTACTGGAGTTCGCTCATCTTCTGCCAGTCGCCCTTGCGGCGCGCCTCGTCCATCTCGGTCTTGACCTTGTCGATCGACTCCTTGATGTGCTGCGTGCCGGCGACGTCGGCCTTCTCCGCTTTCCAGATCTCCTCGAGGTCGGCGTATTCGCGCTCCAGGCGCTCGATCTCGCCTTCGATCGCTTCGAGGCGCTTCTTGCTGGCCTCGTCCTTCTCCTTCTTGACCGCCTCGCGCTCGATCTTCAACTGGATCAGGCGCCGGTCGAGCTTGTCCATTTCTTCCGGCTTGGAGTCGATCTCCATCTTGATGCGCGCCGCCGCCTCGTCGATGAGATCGATCGCCTTGTCGGGCAGGAAGCGGTCGGTGATGTAGCGGTGCGACAGTTCCGCCGCCGCCACGATCGCGGGGTCGGTGATGTCGACGCCGTGGTGGATCTCGTAGCGCTCCTGCAGGCCGCGCAGGATGGCGATGGTCGATTCCACCGAGGGCTCGTCGACCAGCACCTTCTGGAAGCGGCGCTCCAGTGCCGCGTCCTTCTCGACGTGCTTGCGGTATTCGTCGAGGGTGGTGGCACCCACGCAGTGCAGCTCGCCGCGGGCGAGCGCGGGTTTCAGCATGTTGCCGGCGTCGATCGCGCCCTCCGCCTTGCCGGCGCCGACCATGGTGTGCAATTCATCGATGAAGACGATGGTGCGGCCCTCGTCGGCGGCGATGTCCTTCAGCACGGCCTTGAGGCGCTCCTCGAACTCGCCGCGGTACTTGGCCCCGGCGAGCAGCGCCGCCATGTCGAGCGAGAGCACGCGCTTGTTCTTGAGCGACTCGGGCACCTCGCCGTTGACGATGCGCTGCGCGAGCCCTTCGACGATCGCCGTCTTGCCGACCCCTGGCTCGCCGATCAGCACCGGATTGTTCTTGCTGCGCCGCTGCAGGATCTGGATCGTGCGGCGGATTTCGTCGTCGCGACCGATGACGGGATCGAGCTTGCCCTCGCGGGCACGCGCGGTGAGGTCGATCGTGTACTTGGCGAGCGCTTCGCGCTGCCCTTCGGCTTCCTGCGAGTCGATGCCAGCGCCCCCCCGCACCTGCGCGATGGCATCCTCGAGCGGCTGCTTCTGCAGGCCGACTTCCTTCAGCAGGCGCCCGGTGTCGCCCTTGTCCTGCGTCAGCGCGAGGAGGAAGAGCTCGCTCGAAATGAACTGGTCGCCGCGCTTCACCGCTTCCTTGTCGGTGAGGTTCAGGAGATTGTTGAGATCGCGCGAGATGCTGATCTCGCCGCCAGTGCCCTCGACCTTGGGCAATCGCTCGATCGACGCCTTGAGCGCCGATTGCAGGCGCGGGAGCGGCACGCCGGCACGGGCGAGCAGCGACGCCGTTCCGCCGTCCTGCTGCGCGAGCAGTGCCGCCAGGAGATGCTGAGGTTCGATGAAGCCGTTGTCGTTGCCGAGCGCGAGGCTCTGGGCATCGTTCAAGGCTTGCTGGAACTTGGTGGTGAGCTTGTCGAAACGCATGGTGCGCCCTTCGTGATGATTCGATCTTCCCTTCTAGATTGGGAAAGACCCCACGGAATCAATAGGAATCGGCAATACGCCGGGAAATTATGCGGCGGGATGCGGGGCGGTGCGTGCTAGGATCGTCGCGCCGTCGCACGCCGTTGCGCCCGGGCCGTGGCTGCCCCGCGCGAGGGATACCGCCTCGACCATGCCGATTCCCGACTCCCGCTCCGATCACCCCACCGATCCCACTGCGCCGCCGCGCAGCGCCACCTGGCTCGAGGTGGTCCCGGTCGTGCTATCGAGCTTCTCCGGGATCCGCAAGGGGAAGTCGATGCATCGCGACACGGTGTCGATCCGGCCGCAGCAGGTGATCGTCGTGGGCATCGTGATGGCGGCGATCCTCGTGACTCTCCTCGTGCTCGTCGTACGCTTCATCATCGCCAGTGCCGGCGCGTAGCGCCGCCGCAGACCGCCGGCCCCGACGGCACGCTTTGCTACCATCCGCCCCCATGCTCCGATTCCTGGGCGCGGCCGTTACCGCCTGCGCGCTGCTCCTCTTTCTCAGCGCCTGCGATCAGGCGACGACCCCGGCGCGACCGGGCGCACTCGCCGAATGTCGCCTGCCGCGGGTCGCCACCGCCGTGCAGTGCGCGACCATCGAGGTGCCCGAGGACCGCGGCAAACCGGACGGCCGCAAGATCCAGATCTTCGCCGCGATCCTGCCGGCGAATACCGCCTCACCCCGGCCCGACCCGCTGGTGATCCTGGCCGGCGGCCCCGGGCAAGCAGCGTCGAACCTCGGCGTCTTCGCCGAGCGCCTGACCGAGGTCCGTCGCACGCGCGACGTGGTGCTCGTCGACCAGCGCGGCACCGGGCGATCCTCCCCGCTCACCTGTGCGGCGTTCAAACCCACCGACGATGACGTCGTCGAGACCGATCCGCTGCCGCGGGCGCGCGCTTGCCTCGACGAACTGAAGGTGACGGGGGTCGACCCCGCGCAATACACCACGACCGCCTGGATCGCCGATCTCGAGGCCGTGCGCGAGGCGCTGGGCTACGCGCGCTGGAACCTGTGGGGCGGCAGTTACGGCACGCGCGTCGCGCAGGAATACGTCCGCCGCCATCCCGATCGCGTGCGCACGATGATCCTCGACGGCGTCGCCCCGCCGGGCATGATCATCCCGGTCGACCTCTGGGTCACGCGCGAGGCGATGCTTGCCGGCGTGCTCGCGGCGTGCCAAGCGAGCCCGACCTGCGGCAAGGCGCACCCGCAGATCCGCGAGGTGCTCCGCGACATCGAGAACGCACTGGGCCCGGCCGGCCGTGACGTCGAGATCGCCGATCCCGCCACCGGCGCCACGCGCACGGTGCACGCGACGTTCGATCTCGTCCTCGCCCTCGTGCAGCCGCTCACCTATGTCCCCGAGACGGCGTCGATGCTGCCGGAGTTCCTGGCGCTCGCCGCCGGTGGACAGATCGCACCGCTCCTCGCCGCGCTGCCGACACCGTCGCCGACCAAACCGGAGGCGATGAACACGCCGCTCCTCTTCTCGGTCACCTGCGCCGAAGACGCGCCGCGGGTGACGGCGGGCGAAGCCGACCGCCGGCTCGCGCCACTGCCCACGCGCACGCTCGCCGAGCGCATGCTCGCCGTGTGCGGCATCTGGCCGCGCGGCACGGCGCCCGCCGACTTCGCGCAGCCGCTCGCGAGCGACGTGCCGGCACTCCTCTTCTCCGGCGGCATGGATCCCGTGACCCCACCCGCCTACGGCACCGAGGTCGCCAAGGGGCTCACCCACAACCGCCACGTCGTCGCTCCCGGCTACGGTCACATCGTGTCGCCACACGCCTGCGGCCCGCGACTCATCGCCGCGTTCCTCGACGCACCGGACGGCACCACCCTCGCCCCGGGCTGCATCGCGCACTTCCAGAAGAGCGTGCCGCCGCCGTTGTGGTCGAACCGCCTCGTCGCGCAGCCATGATCCGCATCGAGCACGTCTCGAAGGCGTTCGGCCGCCGCAAGGAAGTGGCGGCGGTCCGCGACGCCTCGTTCATCGCCCCGGATGGGGCGATCACCGGGCTCCTCGGTCCCAACGGTGCCGGCAAGACCACGCTGCTGCGTATCCTCGGCACGTTGGTCGTGCCGGATGCCGGCACCGCGACGATCGACGGCCGGGACGTCATCACGCAGCGCTTCGCGGTACGGGAAGGCATCGGCGTGCTCTCGGATGCGCGGGGGCTCTATCCGCGACTCACGGCCCGCGAGAACATCCGTTACTACGGATCGCTGCACGGACTCGGGGGCAAGGCGCTCGACGCCCGCATCGAGGCGCTGGTCGAGACGCTGGGCCTCGGCACCATCGCCGACCGGCGCACCGAAGGCTTTTCGCAGGGCGAGAAGATGAAGGTTGCGATCGCCCGGGCGATCGTCCACGACCCGCACACGGTCCTCCTCGACGAGCCCACCAACGGCCTCGACATCATGAGCGTGCGCGCGCTGCGCGAGCAATTGCGCGGCCTGCGCGCCGCCGGCAAGTGCCTCCTCTTCTCGTCGCACGTGATGCAGGAGATCGCGGCACTGTGCGACCGGGTGGTGATTCTCGCCGGCGGCAAGGTGATCGCCGAGGGCACCGCCGCCGACATCCTCGCCTGGAGCGGTGCGACGACGCTCGAGGATGCCTTCGTCACCCTGATCGGCAGCGGCGAAGGACTGGCGGCATGAGTGCGACCTGCCGCGACGTGCGCGGTCGCGCGCGGACGCAAGGGGCCGGGCGATGAGCGCGGCACGTCGTATCGCCACCATCGCGATCAAGGAGGTGCGCGAGACGCTGCGCGACCGGCGCACGCTCCTCGTCCTCCTGGTGACCGCGGTCGCCGCCGGCCCGGTGTTCCTCTTCCTCATCTTCAACCTGATCGCCCGGCAGGCCGACCGCACGCGCGAGATCGAACTGCCCGCGGTCAGCGTCGCGCAGGCGCCCGCGCTCGCCGACTTCCTGCGACGCCATCAGGTGCGCCTCGTCGACGCTCCGGCGGGCTTTGAAGCGAAGCTCCGTGCGGGGGACCTCGACGTGGTGCTCGTGGTCGACGCCGATTTCGCCGCCGAGGTCGGCGCCGGGCGACAGGGATCGGTGCAGGTGGTGGCCGATCGCTCGCGCGACCGGGCGCGTCCCGCCATCTCGCAGGTCGAGTCGCTGCTGCGCGCGTACAACCGGCAGTGGGGCGGCCAGCGCCTGCTCCTGCGCGGCGTCGCCGCGAGCGTGGGCGAGCCACTGCGCATCGAGGAGATCGATCTCGCCACGCCGCAGCAGTCCGGCGCGATCATCCTCTTCCTCGTGGCGTACTACGCATTGCTCGGCTCGTTCATGGGCGGGATGGCGGTGGCGCTCGACCTCACCGCCGGCGAGCGCGAGCGGCAATCGCTGGAACCGCTGCTGATGACGCCGGCGCGGCCGTTCGAAATCGTCCTCGGCAAGTGGCTCGCCGTCTCGGGATTCAATGCACTGGTCGTCCTCGTCACCCTGGCGGGCTTCTACCTCACGCTCGCCTACGCGCCGCTGCCCGCGGTCGGCGTGCCGTTCCTCTTCGGCTCGCGCGAGTTCGCGCGCTTCCTCGTCGTGCTGCTGCCGCTGGTGCTGTTGATGCCGGCGATCCTCCTGTACGTCGGCAGTCGCGGCCGCACCTTCAAGGAAGCGCAGGCGAACGTCTCGCTGCTGATGTTCGTCGCTTCGATCGTGCCGGCGGTACAACTCTTCACGCAGCAGCGCGAGCCGGCGTGGTTCGCCGCGATTCCGGTGAGCGGCCAGTACTCGCTGCTGCGTCAGGTGCTGCGCGGCGAGGCGGTCGTGCCGGTCGACCTCGCGCTGTCGTACGTCGTCCCGACCGTGCTCATCGTCGTCGCGCTGGGGGCAATGGCGCGCCTCCTCGCGCGCGCGGCGGCGGTCACCGGGAAGTAGCCACGCGAGGGCGGATCAGCCCAATTGCCGGATCACCGCGAGCGGCGGATGACGCGCAGCACCCCGCGTGGCGAGCCAGCCGGCAAGCGCCACGGCCAGCGCGCCGCCCACCGTGCCGTAGAGCCAGACGAGCGGATTGGGCACGAAGGGAAATCGGAAGACGAGATCGGCGAGCGCCCAGCCGATCGCCGTTGCACCGGCGGCGGCGACGAAGCCGGCAATGGCGCCCAGCAGCAGGAACTCGGCGATCTGCGCCGCCGCGAGCTGCCGCTGTGAAGCGCCCAGCGTGCGCAGGATCGCCGCATCGAACTTGCGCTCGTCCTGCGTCGCCGCGATCGCGGCCTGCAGCACGAGGAGTCCGCCGGCCAGCGTGAAGAGGAATACGAACTCGATCGCGCGCGACACCTGCTCCATGATGGCCTGCACCTGGCGCACGATCTCGCCCACGTCGATGGCGAGGATGTTCGGATACTCTTGCACGAGTGCGGGCAGCCACGCCTGGTTGCCGTCGGGCGCGCGAAAGGCCGCGATGTAGGTCGCCGGCATCGAGGCGAGCGGTCCGGGCGGGAACAGCGCGAAGAAATTGACGCGGAAGCTGTCCCAGTCGACCTTGCGCAGGCTCGTCACCTTGGCGTCGATGCGATTGCCCGCGATGTCGAAGCCAAGCACGTCACCCAATTTCACGCCGAGCGTCTCGGCGATCCCCTCCTCGAGCGACATGCCGGCTGCGTCGGCCGGCGTGGTGGGCGTCCAGAACGCGCCGCGTGTGACGCGATTGGCGGCCGGCAAGGTCTGCGCCCACGACAGGTTGAATTCGCGCTCGGCGAGCCGGCGCGCGCGCGGGTCGGTGAATTTCCTGGTGTCGAGCGTCGCTCCGTTCAGGGCGACGAGCCGCCCGCGCACCATCGGCTGGAAGGTCACGTCCTGTCCGGTGCCGCGCGCAAGCTGCGCACGGGCATCGGCGACCTGCTCGGGAAGGACGTTGACGAGGAACTGGTTCGGCGCATCGGGCGGCAGGCTTGCGCGCCAGTTGTGCAGGAGATCGCCGCGCACGACGGTGAGCAGGAGGAGCGCCATGAGACCCAGCGCCAGCGCGCCGATCTGCAGGCTCGAGGCGAGCGCCCGCCGACGCAGGTTGGCGAGTCCGAAACGCCAGGTGACGCCGCGCTGCGGCAACCGGCGCAGGAGCGCGAGCAGCCCGAAGGCGGCGAGCGCCGAGACCACGAGCAGGCCGGCAACGCCGCCGACCACGATGATCCCGGCCTCGACCTCGCGCGCCTGCACGCCGATGAGCAGCGCGATGGTCGCGGCGCCGAGCGCATACGCGACGAAGCCGCCGGCGCGCGGCCGCGGCAGGTCGCGGC
>JBDHRR010000204.1:0-3723 GCA_039807685.1 Burkholderiales bacterium | reverse complement strand
GGCCTTGGGGCGCTGACCTGGCTTGCGCCCCAGCACCTTCCCGCGCGCCTTCGCAGCGGCAAGCCCTGAGCGAACCCGCTCACGCAGAAGGTCACGCTCGAACTCTGCAAGCCCGGCGATGACGGTGGCCATCATGCGACCGGCCGATGTGGAGAGGTCGAAGGTCATCCCGTGGAGCGCCACCAGCGAGACGCCCCGCGCCTCCAGGTCGTGGAGCGTGTGCAGCAGATCGATCGTGCTCCGGCCCCACCGGGACAGCTCCGTCACCAGGACCACGTCGATCTCGCGGGCCTGTGCGAGCGCCATGACGCGCCTCCGCTCGACGCGGTCGAGTTTGGCGCCGGAGCCGGTTTCACGGCAGACAGCGACGATCTCGTAGCCTCCGCGTTCCGCGAAGGCGCGCAGGTCCCGTTCCTGCCGATCGCAGCACTGGTCGGAGGTCGAGACACGGGCGTAGAGCGCGGCGCGCTGTCCCATTTGAACCTTCCCCGCCGAGGAGCCTGCAAGTCCTTCTATCGTCACGACGCCGATCGGCGCAAACAGACACTGCTTCAATTGGGACAGATCACGCCATGCCGCGGCGCGCCATCATCGACCGGGCTTGGCTCGACGCCATGCTCGCCCTGCCCGAAGGCGAGACTGAGGTCGTCCGCCACTACACCCTGACGCCAGAAGAGCTGAGGCACGTCGCTGGACGGCGGCGGCCCCATAATCGGTTCGGCTTTGCGCTGCAACTTTGCGCGCTCCGCTATCCCGGCCGCGTCATCCGGCCGGGCGAAGCCGTGCCGGAAAGGATCGTCGCCCATCTTTGCGAGCAACTCGACCTCGACGCTTCCGTCATCGGCATCTACGCCGACCGCGCGCCGACGCGGTACGAACACCTCGACGCGATCCGCACGGCGTTCGGCCTCCGCGGCTTCACCCAGCCCGATTTTCGCGAGATGTCAGGCTGGCTGCTGCCTGTCGCGCTCGCCACGACGCGGGGTGAAGCTGTGGTCGAGGCGCTGCTGTCGGAGTTACGCCGACGCGGCGTCGCCGCGCCCGGGCCGAGCGTCATCGAGAAGCTGGCGTCGACTGCGATGCTTCAGGCCGATCGTCATGTCGCGCGGATGCTGATCGCAGGTCTGCCCGACACCCGGCTCCGGGCGCTGGACGCCCTGCTTGAGGTTTCCCCAGGAAGCGCTGTCAGCCCGTTAGCCTGGATGCGCGACGTCAGCGGCCCCACCAATGCGAAGGCGCTGAGCGGATTGATCGGGCGGCTCGACGCTGCGCGGGCGCTCGGGATCAATCCGGCCGTACTGTCCGGGGTGCACGAGGAGCGCATCAGAAGACTTGCGCAAGAGGGCGCGCGGCTGACGGCCCAGCACTTCCGGGCGTTGACGCCGCTTCGTCGAAGGGCGGCGCTCGTGGTCACGGTTCTCGATGCCGCGACGCGCCTGACCGACGAGATCGTCGGCCTGTTCGACCGACTGATCGGGCGCCTCTTCCGGCGCGCCGAGCGCCGATCCGATGCCCGGATGCAGCAGGACGCCCAGGCGGTCAACGACACCCTGCGCTTGCTGGCCGATGTGGGCGACGCGCTGCTGCAGGCGCGCGCAGCGGGCGGTGATGTGACCGATGCCGTCGGCGATGTCGTCCCATGGGAGCGATTGCCCGCGGTTCTCGCCGAGGCGCGTCGTCTGATCCGGCCCGAGGGCCCGGACTACGCGGCGATCGCCTCGGACAGCCATACGCTTGTGCGGCGGATCGGCCCAGCCTTCCTTGCCGCGTTCACGTTCCGGGGCGTGCGCGCCGTCGCCCCGCTGCTCGACGCGGTGGCGGCGCTGAAGAGGTTCTACGCTGGCGACCGCAGGCGCTTTCCCGAAGACCTGCCGCGCGGCTTCGTGCGCCCCGGCTGGCGCACCGCCGTGTTCCGCAATGGCGCCATCGATCCGCAGGGCTTTGAGCTCTGCTTCTTCGCCGAGCTGCGCGACCGCCTGCGCGCCGGCGACGTCTGGGTCGAGGGCGGTCGGCAGTATCGCGCCGTCGAAGACCAGCTCATTCCCAAGCCCGTCTTCGCCGCCATGAAGCAGACGGGTCGGTTGCCCGTCGCCGTCCCACTCGACTCCAGCGCGTGGCTGGCTGAACGTCAGGCCCTGCTGGATCGACGCCTCTTCGAGGTCGACGCTCGCGCCGCCGCCGAGACGCTGCCCGACGTGCGCATCGCCGACGGCGCGATGCGCATCGCACCCCTCGACGCTGCGGTCCCGCAAGCCGCCCAAGAACTCGCGAACCGCGTGTATGCACGACTGCCCCGCGTCAGGATCACCGATCTGCTGGAGGAGGTCGACGGCTGGACCGGCTTCGCGGGCTGCTTCACCCATCTGCGCACCGGCTTGCCAGCCGCGGCGTCGCGGATCGTCATGACCGCCGTGCTCGCCGACGCCACCAATCTCGGCCCAACCCGCATGGCCGAGGCCTGCGCCGTGGCGACCTACAAGCAGCTGGCATGGACCGTCAGCTGGCACATCCGCGAAGAGACCTACCAACGGGCTCTCGCCCGCATCGTCGACGCGCAGCAGTCACAGCCGCTGGCCGCGGTCTTCGGCGCAGGGCGGGCATCGAGCTCCGACGGCCAGCACTTTCCCCTCGGTGGTCCCGCCGAGGTGATCGGCGCGGTGAACCCGCATAAGGGCGCCGGACCCGCCATCTCGTTCTATACCCACATCTCCGACAGATATGCGCCGTTCCATGTGCGCACGATCTCGGTGGCCGAAAGCGAAGCCGCCCATGTCGTCGACGGGCTGCTCCATCATGGCGCCGCCATCAACAGCGCTGTCCATCACACCGATGGCGGCGGGGTCTCGGACCACGTATTCGGCCTTCTGGCGCTCCTGGGGTTCCGCTTTGCGCCGCGCATCCCGAACTTGCGCGACCGTCGTCTCTACGCCTTCGGTTCCGCGAAAACCTGGCCGACGCTGGAGCCCTTCATCGCGGGCCGTGTCAAAACCGCTCTCATTCGCGATCACTGGGACGACCTGCTGCGTCTGGCCTCCTCGATCCGGACCGGCGCCGTCTCCGCAGCGGTGATGCTACGCCGCCTCAGCGCCTATCCCCGTCAGAACGGCCTCGCTCTCGCGCTGCGGGAGATCGGTCGGGTCGAACGCACGCTGTTCACCCTCGACTGGCTGGAGGACCCCGCCCTTCGCCGTCAGGCCACGGTCGAACTGAACAAGGGCGAGGCGCGCAACGCGCTGGCCCGCGCCGTCTGCTTCCATCGCCTCGGCCGCGTGCGCGACCGCTCGCCCGAGGCTCTGCAACACCGCGCCGGTGGTCTGACCCTCGTCACCGCCGCCATCGTGCTGTGGAACACAGTCCAGATCGCCAAGGTTCTCGAGGAGATGCGCGCCGAGGGCGAAGCAATCCCCAAGGCAATGCTACCCTTCCTCTCTCCCCTCGGCTGGCAGCATATCAACCTAACCGGCGACTACATCTGGTCAGAAGGATCGACGTCACCCAAGGGCGGAACCGCCGCCTCGGAAAGCGAAACCACACCTGCTGCGGCGTAATGTTCCAGCTTTGTCCGCTTAGCGTATATTTCGTCCCGTTCTATGGCGTGACCCCAGGACTTCCGCAAGCTGCCAGGCCAGCGCCTTCAGGCGGGGCGGCAGGGAGGGTGCGGAAGGGGGTCAGGACATAGAACGGGCACAGATATACGCTAAGCGTCTCTGCGCGCACTTATGG
>JBDHRR010000069.1:0-18891 GCA_039807685.1 Burkholderiales bacterium | reverse complement strand
CGGCGCCGCTTCGCCATCATCCACATGACTGCGAACCGGTCCCATGGCGTAGGTCCGATGCCTGTAGCGGAAAGCACGCCGCCCACTGGCCGCCGGCCCGACCGACCCCGTGACCGAATCGGCAGCGGTTCGTCGCCGAGCACCTTGCGTCGTTCGTTCCGCGACATGCCGCTGAGCAGGACCACGCCGGCGGCCGAGGCATTGAGCGGATTGCTCAGCCATGTTCCGTAGAGCGGACTCAGCGGCTCGCGACCCGGCACGAAGTCGATGATCACACGCTCCCGGCCCACGAAGACGATCAGGCACACGCTCTGGTCGTGGCGTTCGCGCAGGTGACGCAACTGCTCGCGGCACTCCAGGCGCAGGCGGTTCAGAGGGTGGTACAGGCTCATCGGATGGAGCGCCCGCGCGGCCGCACTGTAGCGTCGGGTGGTCTCGCACTTGCGGGCATATCCGGTCTTGACGAGCCGCTCGAGCAGCCGATGGGCGGTATTGGGTTCGAGTCCGCTTGCCTGGGCAAGGCTCGCAAGCGTGGCGGGTCCTGGAACCTCGATCAGGATCTCCAGCAGGCGCAGCGAGCGCTCGGGCGCACCTCGCGGCTCGATGGAAGCCGAAGTCGTTCGCTCGGCACGCCCGCTGGGAGCAGCGCGCTCGCTGGGGACTTGCCGTTTGCGTCGTGCGGGGCGCGGGGGGTCGAGGGCGGGCACTTCTCTCCGGTTCATGGGCAGTCGCCTGGTCGATGAGTCACCGCGATTAGAACATCCTTTTTTGGAACGTTCATCTCACAGGAGGTGGTTGACATACAAATTTTCGACGCCTATCGTCGATCGAAATGTGATGTGCATTGCAGCATCGCAAACCCTAGGAGGAGACGATGAAGAACCTTCAGCTCTACTGCCCCTGCTGCGAGCCGGCATCGGGTGCATTGTTCTCGCGGCGCGCCTTCCTGGGAACGATCGGCGCGGGCGCCGCCGCCGTCGCCGTGCCGGGCGCCATGACCGGGACGGCGCGCGCGCAGGGCGCGATGAAGACCTTGCCGATTGGCGGCCTGGTGGGCGCGGCAGCGCACAACGCCGGCCTGGAGATGGCCCACGCGAAGGGCTTCGACAAGGCCAACGGGCTCACCCTCGATCGTAAGGAGTACAACGCGGGGGCGTTCCTGCTCCAGGCGATCGCCGCCGGCGAAGTCATCGCCGGCACCTGCGGCAACAACCCGACGATCCTCGCGAAGGCGCAGGGCCTGGACGTGAAGATCGTGGGGCGCTCGAACATGGAGGGTTCGGTCCTGATCGTCGGGCCGGACATCAAGAGTCCGAAGGACCTGAACGGGCGCAAGGTCGGGACGCCGGGCGTCGCGGCGATCCAGGACACGCTGATGCTTCGCTACGAGCAGAAGAACGGCATCAAGACCGAGCACGTCTTCATGAAAGTGACCGACATGCCGACGATGCTGCGCAACAAGGAGATCGCGGGATACATCGTCTGGGAGGTGACCGGTCATGCCGGGCTCGGGATGGGAGGCGGCCGCGTGCTGGCGACCTCGCACGACATCACTCCGGGCCATGAATGTTGCGCACTGGTGGCCAGTGGCAAGTTCCTGCGGGATGATCCGGACGGCGCCCAGCGGCTGGTGAAAACCTTCGCGCAGGGGTTGAAGTACGTCGTCGACAACCCGGCCGAACTCGTGCCCGTCGTGGCCAGGCGCGACGGTCTCGCCGAGGACCTCGCACGCCGTGCGCTCGCCAACGTGAAGTACGCGTACCCGCCGGTCAACGATCCGGCCGACCTGACCACCGTCGTCGAGTCGCTGCTGGCGAGCGGCAAGCTCGAGCGCAAGCAGGTTCCCGACACCAGGAAGTTCGTCGAGGATCTGCTCGACAACCGGCTGGTGAAGAGCTTGGCCGTCTAGCAAGGACCCCGGCAAGATGCAGACGAGCACCGTCGCCGCGCAGGCGCCGAGTTCCGAGCGCCTCGCCCCACGGCGACGGCAACTGTCGCGCAGGAGCCGCACCTGGATCACCAACCTGGTCGTGCTCGCGTCGTGCGTGGCGCTGTGGCACGTGGCGGCCGTCGCCTACGATTCGCCGTTCATTCCCAGGCCCCATGACGTGTGGCTCGCCCTGGAGCGCCTGACGTTCCAGGGCGACGTGAACGGGCACACGATGTGGGCGCACACCCAGGCCAGTCTCGTGCGGGTGCTGGCCGGCTTCGCGGCCGCGGTCGTGATGGGCGTTCCGCTGGGCCTGCTGATGGGCCTCTATCCGGCCCTCTACCAGGGCACGCGCAGTCTCTCCGAGCCACTGCGTTTCATCCCGCCGCTGGCATGGATTCCGATCGCGCTGGTCACGCTCACGGGATTCAGCCGTTACGTGTTCATCATCTGGCTCGGCGCGTTCTTCCCGATCTTCATCGCCACGCTGGTGGGCGTGCCAAGGGTGGAGATCCTGCACAAGAACGTCGCCATGGTGCACGGGGCGAGCAAGGGCTGGATCGTGCGCAAGGTGGTGATTCCGTCCATTCTCCCGGATATCTTCGGCGGCATGCGGGTCGGGCTCGGCGTCGGCTGGATGTGCATCGTGGCGGCGGAGATGATCGGTGGCGACTCGCTGGGGCTGGGCAAGCTCATCCTGAAGTACGCGGAGATGCTGCGCATGTCGGAGATCGTCGCCGGCATGATCGTCATCGGTCTGCTCGGGCTGATCATGAACGAGATCCTGCTCGTCTTCGAGCGGCGCCTGTTCCGCTGGCGCTGGGAGGTCAAGCTGTGAGCGAGGTTGCGAACGCCAAGATCAAGGTGAACATCAGCCAGCGTTTCGACGCGCTGACAGTGTTCCAGAACCTGAAGTACAGCGTTGCGGAGAACGAGTTCCTCTGCATCCTCGGACGAAGCGGCTGCGGCAAGACGACGCTCGCCAACCTGATGACCGGCCTCACGAAGCCGACCGAGGGCGCCATCCTCATCAACGACGTGCCGGTCGATCCGAAGCGCCACGAGCTGGCCTTCGTCTTCCAGGAACCTTCGTTGTGGCCGTGGCGGAACGTGCGCGACAACATCCGCATCGGCATGGAGATCAAGAAGGTCGCGCCCGACGTCGTCGAGCGGCGCCTGGCGGAGATGACCGAACTGGTCGGCCTGAAGGGTTTCGAGAGCTTCTATCCCTACCAGATCTCCGGCGGCATGAAGCAGCGCGTCGCCATCGCGCGGGCGTTTTCGGTCGACGCAGACCTCATCCTGATGGACGAACCGTTCGCGGCACTGGACGCGCAGACGCGCCAGAAGATGCAGGCTGAAGTGCTGCGCATCTGGGAGCAGCGCAAGCACACGGTGTTGTTCATCACGCACAGCCTCGAGGAGGCGATCTACCTGGCCGAGCGGATCATCGTCCTGAGCGACAAACCCACCACGATCAAGGGCGACTTCGTCGTCGACTTACCGCGCCCGCGCGACTTCGCGCATCCGGGCTTTCTCGCGCTGCGCAAGAAGCTGAGCGAGCTCATCGGGGCCGACTGACACCGGGCTGCGCCCCGGTACGGCGGCCGCGCCTGGCTCGGCGGCGGCGCACGACGGTGCGCCGGTCGAACGCGGTCGGCGCCTTCCGATCAGGAGGCGAGCAACTCCGTCAATGCCTGCTCGATGAAGCGGTCCTCGTCGGTGCCCCGGCCGCGCGCCCCGGCCCGGTGTCCCCACTTCGACGGAATCGGCAGGAAGCGCGCCCCGGCGACGCGCTCGGCTTCGAGCCGGCAGTCCTCCCGGTGCACGTAGAGATCCGTCTCGCCCGGCATGACCAGTCCCTTGGCACGGATGGCCCCGAGCGCACGATCGAGGTCGCTGCCATACAGGTCGTTGTCGCTGATGTCCGCACACTGCCAGGTCTGGATCTGGGCGAGCAGGTTGCGCGCGTCGCGACGCACGAAGTTCGCCTCCCAGACGCTGACGATGTAGTCCTCGACCGACGCGCAGCCGAGCGAGCGCCAGAGTTCTTCCCGGTAGAACGCCTGCGACACGGCCCATCCCGCGAAGACCCGCCCGACCGCCCGCAGGCCGCGCTCGGCGCCCACCAACCGCCCGTTTTCGACCTGCATGCCGGCGGTGAGCGCCGCCTTCACGCCTTCGAGAAAGACGTGGTTGTGGGCCGAGCATCGCGCCGCGCCGCAGATCGCCGCGAATCGCCGCACGCGTTCGGGAAAGAGCGCCGCCCAGTGATATGCCTGGATACCGCCCATCGAGAACCCACAGGCGAGTTCGATCCGCTCGATGCCGAACACCTCCCGCAGCAGCCGCTCCTGGGCGCGCACGTTGTCGGTGATCGTGCATCCGGGCCAGTCCTTGCCAGCCGGGGCGGAGCTGGTGTCGCTGGGCGACGACGAGAGGCCGTTGCCGAAGAGATTCATCAGCACCACGAAGTGGCGCTGCGGATCGATCGCGCGGCCCGGGCCCACCATCCACTCGATATCGGTGTGATGGGCGCCGAACGGCGTCGTCAGGACGACCGTGTTGCTGCGCTCGTCGTCGAGCCGTCCAAGGGTCTTGTACGCCAGCCGCGCATCCGGGAGCGTCGCCCCCGATTGCAGGCGCACGTCCCCGGCCTCGAAGATCGAGTATCTGTGATCGGGGTCACTGGAAGCGGTCGAAGCGGACATCGTTGCGCGGTACCCCAAAGCCGTCGGTGAGCATCGCGAGCGCGCCGTCGACGACGGGCGGCGGACCGGCAACGAAGAAGCAGGCGCCTTCGTGAGGGTCCTGTGCAAGTCGCGTTCGGGCGACGTCGAGGACGAGGCCCGATGCGAAGACCAGCGATGGATATCGCGCCGCGGCCGCTGCCTGCCCCTCGGACAGGGCTACCACGACAGCGATCTGCCCTGGCGCAAGGCGCGCCCACTCCGAAAGACGCTCCAGCGCGAAGGCGTCGGCTTCGGTGCGAATGCCGAAGACCAGCGTCGCGCCCGCGCGGGCCAGGTCGCCGCGCAGGAGGGCCTCCTCGAAGACAGAGAGGAGGCCTGCGATCCCAGTGCCGGCAGCGATGGCGAACAGGCGCCCCGGCGTCTGCGGAAGGACGGCGCGACCGAGCGGGCCGAAGACGCGCACCGGTGATCCGGGTTGCGCACGTCGGCCAAGCCACTCCGAGAAGGCGCCCGCATTGCGGGTCTTGACGACGAACTCGAGCGGGCCGTCGATTCGTGGGGAGGCGGCCATGCTGTATGCGCGGTAGCCCGGGACGCCGTCCACCGAGAGCATCGCGAACTGGCCCGCCTGATACGGCAGGCGTTCGGCCGTGCGGACCGACAGGGCATAGGTGTCCCGGGCGATCGGCTGCACCGAGCGTACGTCGCCCTCGACGTATCGTGGCCGCGGCTGCTCCGGCGGCAGGTTCCTGAGACGGGTAAAGAGGCGCAACTCGACGTCTCTCGTGCAGGCCGTCTGGCACATGAGCAGGCGGCCGGCGCCGAGGTCCGTTGCGGCTGGCGCATCCGGGTAGAGGTTGCATACCGCCTCGGGCGCCTCGCTCACGAGCTGCGCCTGGCACGAACCGCAGGCCCCCGAGGCGCATTCATAGGGCAGGTCGATGCCCGCGCGCAGCCCCGCGAACAGCAGTCGCTCGCCGACTTCCGCCTCGAATCCGGCGGTGTCGCGCTTCGTCTTCAGGTCGACGCGGATCACGCGCGCGGCGCCCGACAAGTTCAGTTCTCCGCGTCGATCTGTACGAACACCTTGCTGCCGTCCTGCCTGGTGGGGAACGTTCGCAGCGGCACGCTGACCGGTCCGCCCCTGGGCTTGCCGGTGCGGATGCAGAAGCGCCCCTGATGGAGGGGACATTCGATCACGTCATCGACGATCGCTCCCTCGGAGAGCGACGCCTGTCCGTGCGTGCAGGCATCCTCGGTTGCATAGAACTCTCCGCCGAGCCGGTAGACCGCCAGCTCGCGGTCTGCGATAACGACCTGGACCACGTCTTCCTCGTCGACGTCGGAGGCGTCGACCGCATAATGCCACTGCATGGCCATGGTGCCCCGGACCCCTAGGTGGAGGGCTGGCCGGCAGCCTTCCTGAGGAAGCCCGACACGTGGCGCGTCACGATCTCCCACTGGACTGCGAGATAGCCCTTGGACGTCGGATTCATCTTGTGACCGACTTTCTCGTGAAGCGCGGGAAGCGCGTGGAACGGCACGGCGCTCGTGAGATGGTGCTCGCAGTGGAAGTTCATGTTCCAGCAGTAGAACTGCGTGATGGGGTCGGTCTTCACGCTACGGGCCAGATTGCGCAAGTCGAACCTGTCGGCGCAGCCGGTGTGGTCGGCCAGGCGCAGCGCCCGCGCCATGGGGCTCACCAGGAACAGGGGGCCGGCCCAGAAGATCAGTGCATTCCAGGACTGCAACCACACCGAGACGCCGATCACGGCGGCGTAGACGCCGAGCATGAAGCGCGCCTCCCAATAGACGATGCGTCGCTCCGATTCGGGCACGAATTGGCGGTTGAACGGTGCGATGCGACCGATGGCGTGGTTGATCAGCCAGCCGAAGGTGCGCACCCACAGTTGCAGCCCCAGCAGGACGTAGAAGTAGCCCAGCAGCGTGCGCGGCGGCGGGAAAATCTGCTCCGGATCCGAGCCCTGCACCTGTGCGAACGTATGGTGCGCGGCATGGTCGTAGCGGAAGTACATCGGCGGCCAGATCGTCACTAGCCCGCAGAACCACAGGACCGCCTCGTTGATCCAGCGCGTCCTGAAGGCGGTGCCATGGGAGCATTCATGCACCGGCGCGAACAGGTGGTTCAGGAAGATGCCGTGCCCGACGAACGCGAGCCACATCCACGCGGTGCCCAGCGACAGATACAGCAGGTACCCGGTGGCGAGGATGGTTCCGACATGGACGGAAAAGCGGATCAGTCCCGCGGAGTCGTTCCTCTTGCGGAACGGCTTGAGGTCATCCTTGGAGATGATTTCGTGCTGCTGGCGCAGCAGTTCGTTGTTCGCCCGTCGGGCGGTTTCCAGGTCGATCGTCTGCATGGGCGGCCTCTCGCGTCGGGGTGGGCGTGTCTTTGAAACGAGATCTGTGTGATAGTGTACCCGAATTTCAACCATTTGCATGCACCTGAATTCAATATGTCGACCGCCCAGGACGTGGCGTACAACCACATCAAGTCTCAGATCCTCAGCTGCGAGCTCGAGCCGGGCCAGCGGCTGGTCGCCATGGAACTCGCGAGCAAGATCGGATTGAGTCGCACGCCGGTACGCGAGGCGCTCAGCCGTCTCGAGCAGGAAGACATGGTGGTGCGCGAGTCGGGCTGGGGCTACGTCGTGAAGTCGATCGAGTTCAAGGACCTCATGGATCTCTACCGGGTGCGCGAGATCCTCGAGGTCGAGGCGGCGCTCCAGGCGGTGGCCGCAGCCGACGACGTGCATGTCGCTATGCTGCGCGACCTGTTGCGCCGCGCCGCAGAGGCGATGGAAACCCGGTCGTACACGGAGTTCATCCGGATCATTCGCAGCGTGACCGCGTTCATCGCGCAGATGACCGGCAACAAGCTGCTGCAGGACATGATCTCGAGAATCACCGACCGCATCCGGATCGTCGGTGCGCTCATGGTGCGCCACAAGCTCTCGCGGGCCCGGGAGATCTTCGAGGAAAACACGCGAATCGTCGAGGCGCTGGCGCAGCGCGACGCCGCAGCGGTGGAGGCGGCGATGCGTACGCACGTGCGCAACGGCCGCGAATCGGCGGCATTGGTCATCAGTATGCGCAACGAGAAGCGGACGCTGGCAGGCGAGTCCGCGGGCGCCGGGACGACGGCGCGCTCCTTGCCGAAATCGCGCCGCGCCACGGGCGGGACATCGCGGACCCGATCGGCCTGAGCGCAATCGTCACCGTTTCCCTCGGGAATGCCGGCCGCGCCATCGCGCGCAATCACGCCGAAAGCACCGCCGCCAGCGCAGTGGCGGCCGTCTCGAGCACCGGGCCCAGCGCGACCGCCCGCTTCAGCGACAGGCGTCCGATCGGGCCGTGCACCGCCAGCGCGGCCAGCGGCCGCCCGTCGGGGCCAGGCACCGGGACCGCGATCGCCACCAGGCCGAGCAGGAACTCTTCGCGATCGAGGCTGTAGCCGCGACGCAGGATCGTACGCATCTCCTTCTCGATTGCCGTCGCGTCGGTGAGCGACTTCGGGGTGGCCGCCCGCAGCGGGAGCGTCGCCAGCACGCGGGCGCGCTGCTTTGCAGGCATGTGGGCCAGAAACAGCTTGCCGCTGGCGGTGCAGTGCAGCGGGACGCGCGAGCCCGGCTCCAGGTGCAGGCGCAGCGGCCAGGCGGATTCGACGCGGTCGAGGTAGAGCACCTCCGCGCCGGAGAGCACGGTCAGGTTGCAGGTCTCGCCGACGCGGTCGACCAGCGCGCGCAGGATCGCGCGGCGCTCGGCGTTGGCCGCGTCGTGTTGCAGCGCGGCCAGCGCGAACTTCAGTGCCGCCGGGCCGAGGCTCAGGTTGCGCTCGCTGCCGCTGCGCAGCAGCCATCCGGCCTGCTCGAGGTGGGCGCACAGCCGGTGCACCGACGGCTTCGGCCAGCCCAGTTGCTGCGTCACCCGGTGCAGCGACACGCCTTCCGGGTGCTGCGCCAGCTCCGACAGCAGCGCCAGCGCGCGCAGGGTGACCGAGCCGGCCTGCCGCCCTTCCTCGGTGAAACACGCCCGCAAGTTGATCGAAGCCCAGCTCGCGCCACAACTCGTCGAGCACCCAAACGTCGCCCAGCGCGAGCGCCGATTCGAAGCGCACTTGCGGAGCGGCACACTCGCCGCGAGTACGGCCCTTGGCGCGCAGCAGCGCATCGAGCACCGCATCGACCTGGCCGCCGGATTCGTCGATGCGCCCCAGCGTCGCCAGCGTGCGCTGGCGCGGCTTGCCGTCGTCGTCGCGAAACGATTCGACCAGTTGCACGTAGGTGCGAGGACCCGAGCGGGTGAGCTTGACGAACATGGCACCAGGATAGCGGAAGCGTCTCTACGCGCCAATACCAGTCCGTCCGAAACGTGCCACTACAAATAACTTCGGCTGCGACTCGGTAAATCGATTTCTTGCTGACTTCCCACGCTTCGGAGAGAGGCCGGAAACCGCCAATTTCAGGGGCGAAGTGTCGAACTCGGGAGGCCCAAGTTCCGCAGCTAATCGCGCAAGGTGTCTGATTCGACTCGCAGCTACAGCCGTAAATTGACACTACATCGCTTTGGCGGGCGGTTTCGGCAGGCTCAGATCCTCGAACAACCGGGTCTGCTCGGCACTCAGTCGCGATACGCCGCTGTAATGGGTCGCGCCGATCGTCGCGCGATGGCTTTGGATGCGCGAGAGCAGCCGCAGCGCGCTCGTCGGGCTGAGCGTGCTGCCCTTTGCGCGCAGACGCATGCGCATCACTCGGTGTAAGACCAGCGCGAGATAGCAGATCTGCGCATGCGCGCGAATCCGCTCCGGCAGCCGGTGATAGACCGGCGCGATCTCGATGTCGGACTTCAGCACGCGGAATCCACGCTCGATGTCGGCCAGGCTCTTGTAGCGCTCGATGATCTGCGCACCCGTCAGGTCAGCGACGCTGGTGAGCAACACGAGCTTGCCGTCGAAGCGCTCGGCATCGAGGATCGCCGCCTCGTCCACGGTGTAGCTGAATCGGTCGGCCTGGTAGTCGGCGCGCACGAAGCGCGTGAGCTCGGCGTCGGCCAGCGCGCGTGCAAAGCGCGAGTAGGCGCCTCGGTCGGTCGCTCGCCGGCCTCGCTCGGTGATGCCGTCGTCTTGCGCATCGAGCTTGCCCACGAGCCGCTCGGCGAACGCTTCGAGCTCTGCGATCCGGGTACGGCGCCGCGCTCCTTGTTCCGTGGCACGAGCTGCATCGTGCGCGACTACCAGCCGGTGCTCGGCGAAGCGCGCCTGCGCGACGCCGTCGGCGAATTCCAGCCGATCCATCACCTCGCCCAGTTCGCCATAGCGTCGTGCCGGCACGGCGAGGATGAATTCGATCCGTCGCGCGCTGCTGGCGGCCAGCTCGGTGAGCTGCGCGACGTTGTCCAGGCTGAGCAGCCCGCGGTCAGCCACCAGAATCACCCGCTGCACCGTGAAGCGGCGAAGCACCTCTTCGAGCATCGCGCGCAGCGTCCTCACCTCGGCGACGTTGCCCGGATGCACCGTGTGCATCAAAGGCAAGCCGTCGCTGGTCTGCACCAGGCCCAGGACGAACTGCCGGGCGATGCCGCCGGTTTCCTTGTTCATGCCGTAGGCGCGCACATCACCGGCCAGCTCCGCCTCGCCGTGGATACGCACCGTCGTCAGGTCGTAGAAGACGACCGAGAGCTCCTGATCGATCAACGGGCGGATGAGGCGGCTGACGGCTGCATCGACCGCGTCGCCGCGGTCGGTCAGCAGATCCATCGTGCGCAGCAGATGATCGTGCGAGACGGTCTGCGGCATCCCCGGAATCGCCACGGTCTCGAGCCAGCGCAGCACGCCGAGCTTGGAGTCCGGATCGCACAGGCGGTTGAAGACCATCGCACGCACCAGCGCCTCGGCATCGAATGCGCGGCGCGACGAACGCAACGCGCGCCGCAACGCATCGCGAAGGCCCAACTCGTTCCACAGCTCGTGCAACGCGAACACGTCGCCGAAGGCACGCGAGCTGTCGTACTCGATCGCCGCCGCCGGATTCGTGCTGCGACCGAGCGCGCGGTTCAATCCGTTGATCAGCGGATCGAGGTTCTTCGGGGCGAGTTTGTCGAGTCGGCCGAGATTGGCGATGACGCGCTGGCGGGTGGCGCCGGAGTCGGTGCGATACGCCTCGACGATCTGCAGGTAGGTGCGCCCGCCGGAGCGAGTGAGCCGCGTGAACATGACAGCATGCTATCGGCTCGTAAGCGTTTCATCAAGCCGGGTACTAGTGGTGGCGTGACACTACAAAGACATCGACTCTCGAACTATAACCGCTTGATTCGTAAAGCCTCGCGCGCCGAAAACCGCGGGAAAATGACGACGAAGTGCTGAACTTGGGGGGAGGGCTTCAACGGTCGGCTGCGTGATGAATGCCTGAACGAGCATTGGTTCATCAACATGACCCACGCCCGTTCGGTCATCGAGCATTGGCGCATCGAGTACAACACCGACCGGCCGCACAGTGCGCTCGGCTACCTCACGCCTGCCCAGTACGCCGCGGCAAGCAATGAAGCGCTTGCCCTGTTGACCTGCCCCCGGAATTTCGAGCCACTCGTTACTTGAGGATGGCCTCCGGGTTGATGGAATCGTGATGTCGTCGGAATTCTATCGGCGTGCGGTATTCGAGGCTCGAGTGCGGGCGCACCAGGTTGTAGTGCTCGCACCAGGCGCCGATGATGACCTTTGCTTCGCGGCGCGAGCGAAACCACTCGAGGCTCAGACATTCGTCGCGCATCTTGCCGTTGAAGCTCTCGTCGGTGCCGTTCTGCCAGGGCTTGCCGGGATCGATGAGCGCCACCTCGATGTTCGAGCCGACGATCCACTCGAGAATCGCCTTGCTGACGAACTCCGGGCCGTTGTCGGAGCGCAGGAACCGAGGGGCGCCGCGCTGGCTCACGAGGCGCGAGAGCACCTCGATCACGCGCCTGGAGCGAATGCTGCCGGCGACGTCGATCGCAAGGCACTCGCGCGTGAACTCGTCGACGACAGTCAAGCACTTGAGCTGTTGGCCGTTGGCGCACGCGTCGAACACGAAGTCGTACGCCCAGACGCTGTTCGGAGCAAAGGGCGGCAAAGGGCGTGGACGTGAGCCTGCGATTCGCTTCCGGGGACGTCGCTGCGGCAGCTGCAGCCCGGCTGCTTTCCAGATGCGATGTGCGCGTTGCCAGCTCATTTCGTGGCCTTCTCGTTTCAGGAAGATGCGAATGCGCCGATAGCCGTAGCGCGGATACTGATGGGCCAGGCGCTTCATCGCCTCGATCACCGGCGCATCGCGCTCGGCGCGCACGGGCCGGTAAGCCAGCAGGGAACGGGGCACCTCGAGTAGCTCGCACGCCCGGCGCTGCGAGTGCCCGCGCCCGATGGCGAAGGCAACCTGCGCGCGCCTGGCCTGCGAGCTCACCACTTTCGGCGGTTGATCTCCTTCAGGGTGTCAATCGCCATCTCGCGCTCGGCGACCATGCGCTTGAGCTTGGCGTTCTCGGCTTCCAGGGAGCGAAGACGTTTGACGTCGGCAGGATCGAGCGCACCGAACTTCTTGCGCCAGATGTAGATCGTCTGCTCGCTGACCTTGTGCTTGCGCGCGACTTCGGCGACCGAACTCGCATCGGCCTCGCGCAGGATCTTCACCATCTGCTCTTATATGGACGCCTCCCAAGCCGCAAGCGCCTTCGGTGTGGATAGCCGCATCGGTCGAGCTGCAGTCTTATATCCGGCCTGTTGCTGCAGGCGCTGCCTGCTGGCCCTGATGGAATTCGCTGAGAGGTGCCTCTTCTTCGGTACGAGCTTTTCGCTCCCGAGCAAATTCAGGCTTCGCCTCTCCCGGTCCAACCTATTCAGCCATCACACCTTTGATCGCGCTGCCTGAAATCTTAGCGGCCTGAGCGTAGGTTTCCTGCTATGCCGTCACGACCGGTCGATAATCGTGACGGTAGATTTGTTCGTGAGCGAGCATCGCCCAGATCGTGCGAGCCAACTTGTTCGCCAGCGCGACGACAGCCACATTCCACGGCCGTTCCCGCATCAACCGTTGGAGCCAAGCAGAGTGCTGCTTCTGCCGCGCCATGACGGCGCGCGCACAGTGAATCAACATCGCCCTAAGGTATGAGTTTCCTCGCTTGCTGATGCTCAGCAGTCGTACCCGCCCGCCAGTTCCGCTATGACGCGGCACGACACCGAGCCAGGCGGCGAACTCTCGGCCCGAGCGGAACTCGCGGGCATCGCCGACCGCGGCAACAATGGCGGTGCTGGTCAGCAATCCGACACCGGGCACAGCGAGAAGCCGCTCACAGCGCTCGTCCGATCTCCTGTAAGCGTCGAGCTTCCGCTCGATGTCGTCGGCTCGCGCAGTGAGTTGTTGAATCAATTCGAACTGGCTGCGCAGTGCCTCGATCACCATCGCCGGGATCTTTCCTTCCAGGCGCTCGAAGGCAACGGGCAATTGCTTCACGCACCAATGGCGCCCCTCGGGAAGGTCGATTCCAAGTTCGTAGAAGACAGCTCGCAGCTGATGCAGTTGCGCTGTGCGAGCCTTGATCAGGCCCTCGCGCATGCTGTGCAGCGCCAGGATCGCCTGCTGGCTCTCGCTCTTCACGGGCACAAAGCGCATCTCCGGTCGCTGCGCAGCCTCCCAGATCGCTTGAGCATCTGCGGCGTCGTTCTTGTTGCTCTTAACGAACGGCGTCACGAACTTGGTTGCGATGAGACGTACCTCATGGCCCATTGCTCGAAGTTGACGTGCCCAGTGGTGCGAACTACCACAAGCCTCCATCGCCACGATACTGGCTTGGCGGTTAGGGACACGCTGATTTATTCGCCGCCCCGCCTTCCTGCTGGCGATGCAGCCTGAGAGAATTCGGAGAGCGACGGTTGAACGGAGTTCGTCGGTGCAAGTGAGCTTCTCGCAGTTCGAGTACAGCGCCAAGAAGCGCAAGACGCGGCGCGACCGTTTCCTTGCCGAGATCGAAGCGATCGTGCCGTGGACGGCGCTGACCGCGACGATCGAGCCGTTCTACCCGAAGGGCGAGGGCCGAGGCCGCCCGCCGATCGGTCTGGAGCGGATGCTTCGCATGTACATCGCGCAGCAATGCTTCGGGCTGTCGGACGAGGGTGTCGAGGACGCGGTGTACGACAGCCAGGCGATCCGCGGATTCGTCGGCATCGACCTGAGCCGCGAGAACGCCCCCGATGCGACGACGCTGCTGAAGTTTCGCCGCCTGCTCGAGAAGCACAAGCTGACCGAGCGCATCTTCCAGTCGATCAACGAGCACCTGGCGGCCAAGGGCCTGATGCTGCGAGAGGGAACGGTGGTCGACGCCAGCATTATTGCCGCACCCCCGTCGACGAAGAACCGCGACGGCAAGCGCGATCCCGAGATGCATCAGACGAAGAAGGGCAACCAGTGGCACTTCGGTATGAAGGCGCACATCGGCGTGGACGCCGACTCGGGCCTGACGCACACGCTGGTGACGACGCCGGCGAATGCGGCCGACGTGACCAAGGCGCACGAACTGCTGCACGGGCAAGAGAAGGTCGCGTTCGGTGACGCGGGCTATCGTGGCGTGGAGAAGCGTGACGGGCAGAAGAACGTCGCTGCTCGATGGCACGTCGCACTGCGCCCGGGCAAGCGCCGCGCGTTGCCGAACAATCGGCAGGGTCGCATCGCCGAGCAACTCGAACAGCTCAAGGCCAGCGTTCGTGCGAAGGTCGAACATCCGTTTCACATCATCAAGAACCGATTCGGGCTCAGGAAGGTTCGCTACCGCGGCCTGTCCAAGAACACCGCGCAGCTGTACACGCTGTTTGCCATGGCGAATCTGCTGATCGCCAAGAGGCGGCTGATGGCGCTTCATGCTCGAGGTGCGTCTTGCGTTGCCAGAGGATGACGAAAGGCCGCACAAGGGGCGCATGAACCCGCGGGAAACCGCTACCGAAACGCCGAATCTCCGCAGTTCTTCAGCTTTCGGTTTGAAGGCGTCGCATCCGCTTCTCATAAGCTTCGATCGACCGACTTGTTCAGCGTTTCCTTAGCGAAGAAGGGCATCATCTCCGATCGCGTCAACTTCAGACGCGTGATTTCACCGGTGCTGGGATCAACAGAGTGCAATTGGAAGAAGCGCTTGGCGATATCCAGTCCGATCACGGCGAGCATGGCGGCCTCCTCGGGTGAGTTGAACGCCTATCATCCCGAAAAGACGGGAGGCGTCCATGCCATCTTCGGTGAACCGGCTCTTCTTCATGGGCTCCTCGCCACTGGGGCGGAAGCCATTCTCTCAAGTTACCGATGGCTCGAAAAACCCGGGCAGGTCACTGTGCGTATTTCGGCCCATCGTGACCGGCCGTTTCGGCATCGTGACCGCGCATTCCGGACGATTGTGACCGCGCATTTCGGCGCATCGTGACCGGCCGTTTCGGCAATGTGACCGACCATTTCGGCGATCGTGACCGACGTCTCGGCGTCGTTCCGGCGTTGCGTAGAGATCTGAATCCTGGCCCGTACCCTGCGCGGTTTTGCCCGCGGGAGGGGATCGGTGCCGAAACCTCGGATGGCTCTACGCATGATCAAGGACGTGATTCGATTGAAGTGGGAGGCACAGCTCTCCCACGAGAGCATTGCCGCCGCGCTCGGCGTCTCCAAGGGCGCGGTGACCAAGTACGTCGGGCTGGCCAGCGCCGCCGGCCTGGATTGGGAGACGGTGCGCGAGTGGGACGAACGTCAGCTCGTCGCCCGATTGCTGCCGCGGGCGCCGGCTGTCTCGCCCTTCGTCGAGCCCGACTGGGGCCGCGTTCATCGCGAGCTTGACCGCAAGGGCGTCACACTGATGCTGCTGTGGGAGGAGTACGTCGCCGCCCACCCGCATGAACGCACCTGGCGCTATACGCAATTCTGCGAGCACTACAAGTCGTTCGCGCGACGGCTGAAGCGTTCGATGCGCCAGCACCGGCGCGCCGGCGAGAAGCTGTTCATCGACTTCGCCGGCCCCACCGTCGAGCTGCGCGACGGCGGCCGTGCGCAGGTGTTCGTCTCGGCGATGGGCGCCTCGAGCTGCACGTTCGCATGCGCCACCGGCGCACAGAAGCTCGGCGACTGGATCGAGTCCATGGTGCGCGCGCTCGTCTTCTACGGCGGCGTGCCGCAGCTCATCGACCCCGACAACGCGCGCGCCGTCATCGCCGATCCCGATCGATACGAGCCGCGCGCCAACGACACCGTGCGCGACTTCGCCCGGCACTACGGCACCTCGATACTTGCAGCACGACCCCGTTCGCCGAGAGACAAGGCCACCGCGGAAAGTGCCGTGCAAGTGGTGACGCGCTGGATCCTCGCGAGGCTGCGTCATCAGTGCTTCGAGACCGTCGCGCAGGTCGATGCGGCGATCGCAGCGTTGTTGCCGTCGTTGAACGATCGGCCGTTCCAGAAGCTGCCCGGCTCGCGCGCGAGCGTGTTCGCCGAGCTCGACCGCCCGGCGCTGATGCCGTTGCCCAGCACCCGCTACGAGCTCGCCCGATTCAAGACGGTGAAGGTGCATATCGACTACCACGTCGAGGTCGACGGCCATCGCTACAGCGTGCCGCACGCGCTCGTCGGCCAGCAACTGGAGGCGCGCCTGACGCAACGCGGCGTGGAGCTTCTGCTGCGGGGCAACCGCGTTGCCAGCCACGCCCGCTCGCAGCGCTGCGGCGGCTTCACGACGATCGAGGCGCACATGCCGGCGGCGCACCGCGCGCACCTCGAGTGGACGCCGCAGCGGCTGATCGACTGGGGCCAGCGTATCGGCGTGGCCACGGGCGAGGTCGTCACGCGACTGCTGGCACACAACAAGCATCCCGAGCACGGCTACCGCGCCTGCCTCGGGCTGCTCGGGCTGGCCAAGCGCTACGGCAACACGAGGCTGGAGGCGGCCTGCGAACGCACGCTGGCACTGGGCGCCTTCAAGTACCGGCATGTGCGCGACATGCTCGCCAACAACCGCGATCGGCTCGACGCGCACGGCACCGAGCCCGCCTGGACGAGCCCGCCGCACGCCAACGTGCGCGGCCCCGGCTACTACCAATGACATCGAATCGACCGAGGACACCGACCATGCTCGATCACGCCACCGTCGCGAACCTGCGCGCGCTCAAACTGCTCGGCTTCGCCGACGCACTGCTCGAACAGATGGGCCAGCCCGAGACGCTGAGCTTCGAGGAACGGCTCGCCCTGCTCGTCGATCGCGAGCTGAATGCGCGCAGCGATCGCAAGCGCACGCGGCTGCTGCAGCGCGCGCAGCTGAAGTACCCGAACGCGACCATCGAGGACGCCGAGTTCGGTGAGGTGCGCGGCATCGAGCGCAAGACGCTCATGAGCCTCGCCCTCTCGGGCTGGGTCGAGCGTGGCGACACCGTCCTGCTCGGGGGCGCCACGGGCCTGGGCAGGACGTGGCTGGCCTGCGCGCTGGGACTGTACCTGCGCGCACCGCGCCTGCCCGAGGAACTGCGTGTGCTGCACGCCGCCGGCGGCTTCGGCAAATGGCTGGTGCAGCTCGCGCGCACCGACGTACTGATCCTCGACGACTGGGGCACGGGCAACATCGATGCGATGACGCGCAACGATCTGCCGGAGATCATCGACGATCGCGCCGGGCACCGGGCGACGATCATCGCTCATCAGTTGCCGGTCGAGCACTGGCACGGCTGGATCGGCGACGCCACCATCGCCGATGCGATCCTCGATCGGCTGCTGCAGCGGGTTCATCGCTTCACGCTCGAGGGCGAGTCGCGCCGCACCGGCGGCGCCGGCAACAAGGCCGCCGGCAAGGCCCGGGCGAGCGCGCCTGGCGGGCGCTCGCCGACCAAAACGGGGGAGGCCTCGATGACCTGAGATCGATCGACGCCGATACACTGCAGGCCTGCGCAATGCCGTCGCCGCATCAACGGCCACGATCGCCGAAACCGGCGGTCACGATGCCGAAACGATCGGTCACGTTGCTCCGTGACGCGCGGTCACGATCGGCCGAAACGATCGGTCACGTTCGCCGAAATGCGCACCCTGCGGGCAACCGCGAACGAAGAAACGATTGAGATATCTTTAACCGCAGACTCTAGCTCGGCACGGGACTAAAAAGGGGAGCAGGTCACCCGCGCTGCGGGCGCGGGGCCGCGATGCAGGCTGAGCCGCTTGCGTCGCCTGACCCGCATTCGCACCTGCAGCCCTTCCAGGCGGTAGAGCCGATGTACGCGTTTCAGGTTGATCAGCCAGCCCTCGCGACGCAGCAGCACATGGATGCGCCGATAGCCGAAGCGTGGCCGGCTGAGCGCGAGATCGCGAATTCGCATCTGCAGCCCACTGTGATCCCGTGCGGTGCTGCGCCGGTACCAACCGGCCCGGCTGACCCCACCCAGCCGACACGCTCGCGTCAAGCTCACCTGGAACCGTTCGTGGATCCATCGAGTGATCTCTCGGCGCCGCGTCGGCGTCAGAGCTTTTTTCGGATCACCTCGTTCAGGATATGTTTGTCCAGCGTCAGATCGGCCACCAGGCGCTTCAGGCGTGCGTTCTCGTCTTCGAGCTGCTTGAGCCGGCGCAATTCCGTGACACCCAGGTTCGCGTACTTCTTTTTCCAGTTGTAGAAGGTCGCCTCCGAGATCCCGGTGCTGCGGCACACGTCAGACACCGGCGTACCCGATTCGGCCTGACGCAGCACATAGGCGATCTGCTCCTCCGTATACCTCGACTTCTTCATCGCTCCTCTATGCCCTCTTTGAAGGGGCTCCGGAGGCAGGCTACTCCAGCTTTGAACTGCCTAAGTTTTATGGGACAACGTCAACCGTGCCGAACTGCTCGAGCAAGCTCGGCGGTGAGCTGCAAGCGCGTGGCGTATCTGCAAGGCGTGAGCCGGCGTCCGCGGCTTCGTGCTAAAGACCCGACGCGAGACCCAGCACCGCCCGGCGCCCGACTTGATGAACCAGTGCCTTCGTTTCGGAACCGCACGCGAGCAATCGGCTTATGCAAAAAAGTAAACTCTCATTTAACCCGTAAGGCCTTTGATGGGGCGTTCTCGGTACGTACGCTAAAAACGGGGATCGCTTCTAGCGACAACACGCGGGACGTGCTCCGGCAGGCTGCGTCGCGCGCGGGTTCGCGCTGAAGAAGGGTGACGAGGACCGACTGATGATCCAGTACAGCAGTCCGTTGGCGTTTCTGGAGAGCCTCGGGGCGTTGCGCACCCCGCGCGAACTCG
>JBDHRR010000203.1:0-3739 GCA_039807685.1 Burkholderiales bacterium | reverse complement strand
CGGCGTGTCTTTCACCTGATTCAGCTCACCGCTTGATTCTTAAATCCGGTGCAAATTCAACCTGATGGATTTTGCTTACCGCTCGTCCCCGCGAAGGCGGGGACCCAGAAGCACTGGATTCCCGCTTGCGCGGGAATGAGCGGAGATAGATCGATCTCGACAGAATCCAACCCAACAAATGCCGAGCATCCTCAGCCCATAGCGAGCGGACGAGAAGCGCTCAAATCATCCCGAGCGCCTGCATGTAGGTTTCCAGGATGGTCTCCTGCTCGGCGCGCTCGTCGGCGTCCTGCTTGCGCAGGCGGATGATGGTGCGCAGCGCCTTGACGTCGAAGCCGTTGCCCTTGGCCTCGCCATAGACGTCCTTGATGTCGTCGCTGATCGCCTTCTTCTCCTCCTCGAGCTTCTCGATCCGCTCGATGATGGCCTTGAGCTGGCTCTTCGCGAAGTGATGCGCGGTGTCGTCCTTCATGGCAGCCGAGGTGGCCATCGGGTACTCCTGAAACTCATGATGGTGAGGCGGCGCGCCATGCGCGGCACGTCGTGAGGCATCACACTCAAGAGTGCGCCCGGTCGCGTCAAGGCAGCGCCCATGGTCATCCACAGCGACCCACAGGGAACATGACGCCGCGGCGCCGTCAGTGGCCGGCGATGGTCTTCATCGCCGCGATCTGCTCGGGCGTCGTCTCGTTCTGATGCCTGGCCTTCCAGGTCTCGTAGGGCATGCCGTAGACCGCCTCGCGGCTCTCGTCCTTGCTCATCGCCACGCCGCGCGCGTCGGCGGCCTCCTTGAGCCAGTTCGAAAGGCAGTTGCGGCAGAAGCCGGCGAGGTTCATCAGGTCGATGTTCTGCACGTCGGTCCGCTCGCGCAGGTGCGCGACCAGGCGGCGGAAGGCTGCCGCCTCGAGCTCCGTCCGGGTCTTGTCGTCGACCGTCATGGGGATCGTCCCGCGTTGGTGCCTCGCCCCTCGAGATGGGGCTTGTCACATAATCTGCCATATCGGCGGGCAAAACCAGCCTCGGATCGCCTCCCGCCGGAAGCCGGCGACGGTTTGTCGAAAGCCGCATGCGCCCTTATAGTGGACGGCGGTCCGGGGCACGGCCGGATGCGGGCCGGCGCGCACCGGCATGCGCTTGGCTTGTTACGGCTTGTTACGCGAAATCAACAATCGGTTGCTACATCTCGATCGATGGTCATTCACGGTTTCTTTCCTCACAGATCGCGCCGCCCGATCCTCGCCAGCCTCGCGGGGCTGGCCGCGCTGGTGACGCTGTGCGCGTGGAGCGGGCCGGCGGCGGCGGACTTCCGCCTCTGCAACAACACCTCGAGCCGGGTCGGCATCGCGCTCGGCTACAAGGACGCCGAGGGCTGGGTCACCGAGGGCTGGTGGAACGTGTCGTCCCACGCCTGCGAGACGCTGCTGCGCGGCACGCTGGTGGCGCGCTACTACTACATCTACGCGATCGACTACGACCGCGGCGGCGAATGGTCCGGCCAGGCCTTCATGTGCTCGCGCGACAAGGAATTCACCATCAAGGGCACCGAGGACTGCCTGGCGCGCGGCTTCGACCGCACCGGCTATTTCGAGGTCGACACCGGCGAGCAGCGCACCTGGACCGTGCAGCTCACCGAATCCAACGAGCAGAACCCGCGCACGCCCGGGGGACTTCCCGGGATGCCCAACGCACCGGGGGCCGCACAACCGGGCGTTCTGCCCGGCGCCCCCGGACGCACCAAATGAGACGCCTGCGACGCATCAAGATTCTCGCCACGCTGGGACCCGCCTCGTCGGACAGCGCGACGATCCGCAAGCTGTTCGAGGCGGGCGCCGACGTCTTCCGCATCAACATGAGCCACACGCCGCACGACAAGATGCGCGAGCTCGTGGCGACCATCCGCTCGGTGGAAGGCAGCTACGGCAGGCCGATCGGCATCCTGGTCGATCTGCAAGGACCCAAGCTCCGGCTCGGCAACTTCGCGGAAGGCGCGGTCGAGCTCAACAACGGCGCGATGTTCACGCTGGATTCGGACCCGACGCCCGGCGACAAGACTCGCGTCCACCTGCCCCATCCGGAAATCCTCAAGGCGCTGCGGCCCGGCCACGCGCTCCTGATCGACGACGGCAAGCTGCGCCTGATCGCGGAGGAGACCTCGCCCGAGCGCGCCGTGGTGCGCGTGGTGACCGGCGGGCGGATGTCCGACCGCAAGGGCGTCAGCCTGCCCGACACCGACCTGCCGGTGTCGGCGATGACGCAGAAGGACCGCGCCGATCTCGACGCCGCGCTGGAAACCGGGATCGACTGGGTGGCGCTGTCCTTCGTGCAGCGCGCCGACGACGTGACCGAGGCCAAGAAGCTGGTGCGCGGCCGCGCCGCGGTGATGTCGAAGATCGAGAAGCCGCAGGCGATCGAGCGGCTTGCCGAGATCATGGAGGTGTCGGACGCGCTGATGGTCGCGCGCGGCGACCTCGGCGTCGAATTGCCGGCCGAGCGCGTGCCCGGCATCCAGAAGCAGATGACGCGGCTGGCGCGCCGCGCCGGCAAGCCGATCGTGGTGGCGACCCAGATGCTGGAATCGATGATCCAGTCGCCGGTGCCGACCCGCGCCGAAGTCTCCGACGTCGCCACCGCGGTGTTCGAAGGCGCCGACGCCATCATGCTGTCGGCGGAATCCGCCGCCGGCAAATACCCGGTCGAGGCGGTGATGACGATGAACCGCATCGGCGAGGAGGTCGAGCGCGACCCGACCTATCGCGGCGTCATCAGCGCGCAACGTCCCGATCCCGAGGCCACTGCCGGCGACGCCATCGCCGACGCCGCGCGGCAGATCGCCGAGACGCTGGAGCTGTCGGCGATCATTTGCTGGACGAGCTCCGGCTCGACGGCGCTGCGGGTGGCGCGCGAGCGGCCGAAGCCGCCGGTGGTGGCGATCACGCCGAACCTCGCGACCGGGCGGAAGCTGTCGCTATTGTGGGGCGTGCATTGCGTGATCGCGGAGGACGCCCACGATCAGGACGACATGATCGACCGCGCTTGCAGCATCGCGTTCCGCGACGGCTTCGCCCGCGCGGGACAGCGCGTCATCATCGTCGCCGGCGTGCCGCTGGGCACGCCGGGCACGACCAACATGGTGCGCATCGCCTATGTCGGTCCGGAGCGCGACGCCGACCTCTGACGCATCGCTGTTATCGGCTGCGCTCGCGCGTCAGGCCGCTTCGCGCGACGTGGCCGCGGCCGCCTCACCAGCCTCTTTCGCGACGTCGGCCGTCTCCTCCACCGCACCCTGCGCGATCCGCAGCATCCGCTGCGCCTCCTCGCCGTACTGCGTGAAGGCGTTCTGCCAGAACCTCGCATAGGCCTGCTGCAGGTCGCCGAGCGAGCGGCAGCCGTGGATCGCCTGGAAGAGCTGAAGCTCCTCGCGCAGCCGCAGCCCGACGAACGCCGACCATTCGCGTCCGATGTTCTGCAGCGTGGTGCTCATCTGCGCGTTGAGCTTCGCGGTCTCGGACAGCATGTTGCCGCCCGCCGCCCCGGCTTTCGCAAAGTCCCCGAACGGGATCGGCTCCGCAGGATCGAAAGGCTTGTCGCTGGAGGATGTGGCTGTCATGGCTCGACCTTCGTTTGGCTGGAGCAACACAAGGGCGGAACGTAAGAGCAGCGTCAGTCGATCATCGATCGATGGCGGGAGTGTGATCCCCGTCTCCGCCGACAGCACGGCGACTAGATGTCGCGGCCTTCG
>JBDHRR010000202.1:0-3740 GCA_039807685.1 Burkholderiales bacterium | reverse complement strand
CACGTGAACGAGAAGCGAACGAGTCGGGAGATCTTCGACGAGGTCGCGCATGCGCGCACGACCGCGCATCGCGGCACCCCGGCCACCCCCGGCCATCCGCCATACGGCGCCGCCGGAGAATGACCATGCGCGAGACCCTCCTCCTGCTCGTCGCGGCGAGCACCCTCGCCGGCTGCGCCGTGACGCAGCCTGTCGCGCCCAAGTACGACCTGCCTCCTGCCGCGGCGACCGCCGCCCAGAGCGAACTCCTCGAACACTGGTGGACCGCCTTCGACGATCCGGTGCTGACCGCGCTCGTCGAGGAGGCGCTCGCCGCCAACTGGGACGTGAAGGTCGCCCTCGCCCGCATCGACGCTGCCCGCGCGCAGGTCCTGCTCGCGCAGTCGAACCTCATCCCGAGCGTGAATCTCGGCGCGGGTGCCACCCGCAACCGCAGTTCGGCAGAGACGAACATCCCGCTCCCCCCGGGTACGCCGCTGGTGTCGAACCTCTACACGGTCCAGTTGCAGGCGTCCTACGAGCTCGACCTGTGGGGCAAGTACCGGGCGGGGCTCCTGGCCTCGGACAACGAGCTCGCCGCTTCGCAGTACTACGTGCAGACGGTGCGCATCGGCGTCGCCGCGGACACGGCCGGCGCCTACTTCTCGCTGCGTGCTGCCGACGCGCAACTCGCGGTCCTGCGCGATACGCTCAAGCTGCGCACCGACACCGTGCAACTGCAGCGCGACCGCTTCGAAGGCGGCATCATCGGCGAGTACGATCTGCGCAGCGCCGAAGCCGAGCGCTCGGCGGTGGTCGCCGACGTCGCGCGCGCCGAGAGCGCCGTCGCGCAGTTCCAGAGCGCGGTCGCCACCCTCGCCGGCCGCACCCCGCGAGCGGTGTTCCAGCCGACGGTCGCGCGCGGGGCATCGATCGAGGCGGTGACCGAGGTGCCCGAACTCCCGTCCGGATTGCCGTCGGGACTCCTCGAGCGCCGGCCCGACATCCGCCGCGCCGAAGCGCTCCTCGCCGCATCCGACCTGCGCATCCAGGAGGCCCGCGCCGATTATTTTCCGGCGATCTCGCTCACCGGCGCGTACGGCGTGCAGTCGGCGGCGATGTCGAGCCTCTTCTCGGGACCCGCCGCGATCTGGACGCTGGGCGCGGCGCTGCTGCAGCCCGTGTTCGGCCTGAAGGCGATCGAGTCGCAGGTCGAGCTTGCCAAGGCGCGCCGCGAGGAGGTGACCGCGCAATACGCGCAGACGATCCAGGTCGCCTTCCGCGACGTGCACGACGCGCTCGTCGCCAATCGCGCGGCGCGCGACGTGCTCGCCGCCGAGACCGACCGGCGCAACCAGATCGCCAAGGCCTACGACGTCGCGCTGCTGCGCTACGACGCCGGCCGCACGTCGTTCCTCGAGGTCATCGACGCGCAGCGCACGCTGCTCGCCGCCGAGACGCTGCGCATCGATGCGGCGCGCGACGCCAAGCTGTCGATCGTCGCCTTCGCGCGCGCGCTGGGCGGCGGTTGGAAGCCCGAGTCGTACCTCGCAGCGCGGTGACGCGAGCCGCCGTGGCAATGACGGGGCGCCGCTCGTGCCCGCCGCCGCAAAGGCAGTCGTCATCGCTCGCGCTACACCGGCCGCGGAACGTCGCTCTCCCGGCGCGGGTGTGCGAAGATCACGCCCTATGCCAAGGCTCGTTTCGCGCCCAGTCGCCTGGCTGGCGGCTGCGTCGTATGCCATCCTCGCCGCCGCTTCGCTGCCGGCGCAGCCCATCGTCGTCCAGGGTCTCGATTGCCGCGGCGACGATGCCACCTGGCGCCTCGATGCCACCACGGCCACCGCCCATTACGCCGCGAGCGCACCGCGCAAGCGTGACGTCGTCTTCCGCGGCGGCCTGCAGACGCTTGCCGGACCACCCGCCACCGTCGTCTGGCGCGGCGACACCACGCACCTGCCGCGCGAAACCGTCGTGCTCGCCGCGCGGGAGGAAGCCTGCCGGCTGGCGCTGCCGGGTCTCCCCGCCGGCACCCATCAGGCGCTACTCTCGATCCGCGCCGGCGAGGCTGCGACCGGATGCTGCGTGGTGCGCGCCGGCTACGATGCGCGCGTGGCGCCGCTTGCCAATCTCGCCGCCAAGCCGGCGGATGATTGGGCGCGCGCGCTTCCGGACCTGCTGCCCGCGCTCAACGCCTGCGTCGCGCGTGCCGGCGCGGGATTCAAGGCGGTGACCTTCGCGCAAGCGCGGGGGACGAGCGTGCGGGTACGGATGCGCGACAGCGAGGGGAAGGACATCGAATGCACGGTCGATGCTGCCGGCCGGGGAACGCCGACCATCACCGCCGCCGAGTCCGCCGCCGGGCCGACCGGCCCGTGGTGGTATCCGGCGCGCGAGCCGGCGCCGATCGTGGCCTGCGGCAGGCTCGAGCGCGTCCAGAATGCACGCGGCGTGCTCGCTGGCTACCTCCAATACGACCCATGCTGAAGCGCCTCGCCGCGTGTGCCGTGGTCGGGCTCGTGCTCGCCGGCAGCGCCCAGGCGCAGGTCGCGCCGAGCGCGAGCGAGATCGCGGCCTACCGCGGACTCCTTGCCGCCGCCGCGAAGGGCGACGTCGTCACGATCCGGATGCTGGCGGCGCAAGGCAGCAAGCTCGACGTGCGCGACGCCAAGGGCCGCACGCCGCTCCTTGTCGCCGCCTTCGCGCGGCAGCACGATGCAATGCGCGCGCTGGCCGCCGCCGGCGCCGATTCGAATGCGCTCGATGCGGACCGTTACGACATGGTGACCATCGCCGCGGTCGCCGACGACCTGCCCACGCTCACCGTCGCGCTCGAACTCGGCAACAAGGCGACCAACGTCACGAGCCGCTACGACGGCACCGCGCTCATCGCCGCCGCGCACCTCGGCCACGCCGACGTCGTGCGCAAGCTCGTGGCAGCCGGGGCGCCGCTCGATCACGTCAACAACCTGGGCTGGACGGCGGTGATCGAGTCGATCGTGCTGGGCGACGGCGGCCCGCGCCACCTCGCGACGCTGGCCGCACTCATCGAGGGCGGCGCCAACGTGAACATCGCCGATCGCCAGGGGACGACGCCGCTTGCGCTCGCGCAGGCCAAGGGCTACGGCGAGATGGCGCACATGATCGAGGCAGCCGGCGGCCGCTGATGAGGGCCGCGTGGGCGGGCGACCACGGCGCGCCGTCGGCGCCACCGACCAGCGGCGGGAAACCCTGCTATCGTGCCGTGATGCGCCGCTTCGCCTCGCTCCTTCGCACGCTCGTCGCCGCCACTTCGCTGTCGCTGTCGATCGCCGCGACGGCACAGACCGCCTTCACCACCGAAGCCGTGAACATGCGGGCGGGGCCGGACCGGTCGTTCCCGCTCGTCGCCTGGCTCCCCGCCGGAACCTGGGTCCAGGTATTCGGCTGCCTCGACGGTTGGCGCTGGTGCGACGTCGCGTGGGGACCGCAACGCGGCTGGGTGTGGTCGCAGTTTCTCGCCATGAATTTCCAGAACCAGCCGTGGCCCATCTTCCAGGGCGGGCCGCTGCTCGGCATCCCGCTCGTCACCTTCTCGATCGTGACGTACTGGGATTCGTTCTACCGCAATCGCCCGTGGTGGGACAACCGCAACTACTGGTTCGGTCGCCCGCCACCCCCGCCACCGCCGGTATGGCGCCCGCCGCCACCCGGCTGGCGGCCGCCGCCCGCCGTGCGGCCACCACCGCCGGGCGTGCGTCCACCACCGCCACCCAGCGTCC
>JBDHRR010000068.1:0-19111 GCA_039807685.1 Burkholderiales bacterium | reverse complement strand
CGCCGAAGCCGCAGGGCAGGGTGAGGGCCGGCATGCCGGTGAGATTGAACGGCATGGTGAGCGCGGTCACGGCGGTATGCAGCGGCACCTCGCGCCCGTCGATCTGCGCGCTTCCCACGCCCGAGCGCGGCGGCTCGATGCGCAGCGTCGGCGTCACCAGCACGTCGACGTCGCGCATCACCGCGGCGAACATCGCGGCGAGCGCGGCGCGCCCGCGTTGCGCGCGCAGGTACCACGTCGCCGGCAGGAACTGCCCGATCTCGATGCGCACGCGCACGTCGGCGCCCAGGGTCTCGGGGCGCTCGACGACACGCTGCCAATGCAGATCGCCGGCCTCGCTGCACAGCGTGACGAACTGCACGGCGGCCGCGGCCTCGATGCCGGGCAGGTCGACGTCGACGATCGTTGCGCCATCGTTGCGCATCCGGTCGATCGCGGCGGATACCGCGCGCGCGACGTCGCGCGCCAGCGGGTCGAAGAAGTGCTGGCGGGGCAGACCCACGCGCAGACCGCGCAGCGGCGCCCGTCGCGCGGTCGACGGAGGTTCGCCCGCCATGACCGAGTACATGAGTGCCGCATCGGCCACGGTCGCGGCGATCGGGCCGACGTGATCGAGGCTTGCCCCGAGTGACTGCACGCCGTCGCGCGGGACCGCGTCGAAGGTCGGCTTGAAGCCGACTACGCCGCAGCACGATGCCGGCAGCCGGATCGAGGCCGCGGTGTCGGTGCCGATGGCCATGCGCACGATGCCGGCCGCCACCGCCGCCGCCGAGCCGCCGCTCGAACCGCCCGGCGTATACCCCGGCTGGCGCGGATTCACGACCCATCCGTGATGCGGATTCTCGCTGGTGATGCCGTAGGCGAGTTCGTGCAGGTTGGCGGTGCCGATGACGAGCGCACCCGCCTCCCGCAATCGTGCGACGGCCGTCGCATCTTGCCTGGCCGGTGCCGGCGGCGGGCCGCCGGAGCCGTCGGTCTGCGGAAAACCCGCGACCTGCATCAGGTCCTTGACCGCGATCGGCACGCCGAGAAGCGGCAGCGTCGCGCCCGCTCGTGCGCGCTGCGCCGCGGTCGCGGCCGCCGCATCGAGCGTCGCACCCTCGGCGAGCGTGATGAAGGCGTGTAGCTCACGCTGCCGCGCCGCGGCGGCGAGAGCGTCTCGTGCCGCCATCCCGGTGCGCTCGGGCGCGGCGCGGCATGCGCCGGCGATCGCCGCGGCGTCGTCACCGCGCGCACCGGCCGGCGCGTCGGCGATGGCGATGCCGCGATCGTTGTCGCGATCGCTTTCCGCGGTTGGCGGTGCGAGGTAGCCGAGGTCGGGTTCGGGCTGCAGGTGCTCCAGCGTGTCGAGTTCCGGCAGGTTGACGCGCAGTCGCTCGAGCCACGCCGCGCGCCGATCAGCGTGCGGGTAGCGCGCGAGCCGCGCCATGCCGTCGACGGCGCGCTCGAGGCGCTCGTAGAGATCATCCATGTGTGGGTGGGCGCGGGATTGGACCCGCCTGCCGATGCGACGACGAGGCGCCGCCGTTCGCATCCGCCGGTCAGGTCAAGCGGAGTCCATGGTGCCAAGGGTCGATGCGGGTGTCAACGACGAGGCTTTTCGACGCCTCGACGCGGCGATGCACGACGTGGCGATGCGCGTTGGGCACGCGGGTCTGATGCGCCGCGCTCGCGACGATTTCGTGCGCGAGACCACGTGACCACGTGGTATTGGTAGGCGCGATTGGACTCGAACCAACGACCCCCACCATGTCAAGGTGGTGCTCTAACCAGCTGAGCTACGCGCCTGCGAAGAGGTCGCCATTCTAGCCGAAGGGGCCGGCGCCCACAACGCGACCTGCACATTTCGCTGGGAACCAGCATGTCGGCGACCATGCCGCGTGGGTGGCGCAAGACTCGTCCACCCGCCGCCAGGGTGTGGACGGCGTGTCGACAAGGGAGGCAGTTGAATGGACAATGCGGGCTCGCTTGAACCACACGACTTGACGACGCAACGACAAAACCGTTGACCTTCCTGGTGGTGCTGTCGGGGTTTGCCCTGTTCGGCGCCGTTCCCTCGCATGCCCAGACCGAACAGACATTGCTCAACGCCGCGCTTGGCGCGCTGGATGCGGTGATCCGTTCGCTGCAGGAGATGGTCGCCATCGAGTCAGGCTCGGATGATGTCGAGGGCCTCTCGAAGATCGCGACCTACCTCGAAGATCGCCTGAAGGCGCTCGGCGCGCAGACGCAGAGGATCGCGAGTACGAACGGCCGGCCACCGGGTCTCGTCAAGGGCGAGTTCAAAGGGACCGGCAAGCTGCGCGTCATGCTGATCGCGCACATGGATACCGTCTACCAGTTGGGCATCCTCAAGCGCGAACCCTATCATCGCGAGGGCAACAAGATCTACGGTCCGGGCATCGCCGACGACAAGGGTGGGATCGCGGTCATCCTCCATGCGGTGCAAATCCTTCAGAAGGCCGGCTGGACCGATTTCGACCGGCTGACGGTCGTGTTCAACGCCGATGAAGAGGTGGGCTCGCCCGGCTCGGGATCGATCATCGCCGAATTGGCCCGCGGCAATGACGTTGTCCTTTCCTACGAACCGTCGCCGGCCAAGGTGATCGCCGGGAGTGAAGGCGTCCTGCTGAGGGCAGCCGGCACCGCCGAGATCACGCTGACCATTCACGGACGCGCCGCGCACGCCGGAGCCGCGCCGGAAGGAGGGCGCAACGCGCTGGTCGAACTCGCCTATCAGCTGCTGCAAACGCGGGACATCGCCAAGGACATACCAGGCACGCAGATGCACTGGACGACGGCCACCGCCGGCAACGTGCGCAATCAGATTCCCGAGTTTGCCGAAGCGGGCGCGGATGTGCGCCTGACCGAGACGGGAGCGGAAGAGAAACTGCTGGCGGCGGTGAAGGCCAAGGTGGCGCAGAGCCAGCTCATCCCCGACACCCGTGCCGAGATCGTGCTTCACGTCATGCGGCCGATGTTCGTGGCGGGCGAGAGGGGCGAGGCGCTCGCCGGGCTCGCGCAATCGATCTACGGCGAATTGCGCGAAGGCAAACTGTCGCGGGAGTTGTCGCGTGACATGCCGGCCGGGAGCGACGGCCGCAGTCTGCTGCTCATTCCCGGTACCACGGGTGGCACCGATGCCGGCTTTGCGGCGAGTTCTGGGAAGGCGGCGGTCCTGGAAGGGCTCGGCCTTGCCGGCTGGGACTATCACTACAAGGGTGAATACATCGAGGTCGACTCGATCGTGCCGCGGCTCTATCTCAGCACACGCATGCTGGTCGAACTCGGCCGCAAGGCGAGCGCGGGCCAGAGGTTCTGAGTCGTCCGGATCGCGCGCGCCGCTGGCGGCTGGCGACGCTACGCCTCGGCTTGGCCGGGGATGCTTGCTCGCAGCACGTGCGCAAGGACGCGGCAGTGAACACCTCGACTCGGGAGCGCGACGACGCGTCTTCGCTACTGCGCTGGCTTCCCGGCCTGCGCACGCTGCAAACGTACGACAGGGCGTGGCTTCGTCACGACGCCGTCGCCGGGCTGGTGCTGGCCGCCATGCTGGTGCCGGCGGGAATCGCCTACGCCGAAGCGTCGGGGGTGGGTGGCATCTACGGGCTCTACGCCACCATCGTCCCCTTGCTCGCGTACGCGGTGTTCGGCCCGAGCCGCATCCTCGTTCTAGGGCCCGACTCCGCGCTGGCACCGGTGATTCTCGCCGTCGTGGTGCCTCTCGCTGCCGGCGACCCACTGCGGGCGATCGCGCTCGCGGGCGCCATGGCGATGGTCGCCGGCATCATCTGCATCGTGGCCGGTCTCGCGCGACTGGGGTTCGTGACCGAACTGCTCTCGAAACCGATCCGCTACGGATACATGAACGGCATCGCGTTCGTCGTGCTCCTGAGTCAGGTTCCCAAGCTCTTCGGATTTTCGATCGAGGGCGACGGACCGTTGCTGCAGGCGCGGTCGGTCGTTGATGGGCTCCTCTCGGGGCAAGCGAACACCGTGGCACTCGTCATCGGCGCGAGCACGCTCGCCGTCATTCTTCTCCTGCAGCGTTTGCCGCGGATCCCCGCGGTCCTGATCGCCGTCGCGGCCGCCACCTTGGCCGTGGGCGTATTCGACCTCGAGACGCGCGGTGGTGTGTCGGTCCTGGGCGTACTGCCGCAGGGGCTGCCGGCGCTGTCGTTGCCGGCGATCGGCATCGATGACCTCAGCTCGATCGTGATCGGTGGCTTCGCCGTGGCACTGGTGTCGTTCGCCGATACGAGCGTGCTCTCCCGCGTCTACGCGGCGAGGATGCATACGCGCGTCGACCCGAATCAGGAAATGGTCGGGCTCGGGGTCGCGAACCTCGCCGCTGCGTTCTTTCAGGGCTTTCCGATCAGCAGCAGCTCGTCCCGCACGCCGGTGGCCGAGGCGGCCGGCGCGCGCACGCAACTGACCGGTGTCGTCGGTGCGCTCGCCATCACCGTCCTGCTGGTGGCGGCGCCAAACCTGTTGCAGCACCTGCCGAGTTCGGCGCTCGCCGCCGTCGTCATCGCGGCGGCCATCGGCCTCTTCGAAATTTCCGATCTGCGCCGCATCTACCGCATCCAGCGCTGGGAGTTCTGGCTGTCGATCGCGTGCTTCGTCGGCGTCGTCCTGTTCGGGGCGATTCCCGGCATCGGGATCGCCGTTGCCATCGCAATCATCGAGTTCCTCTGGGACGGGTGGCGTCCGCACTCGGCGGTGCTCGGGCGTGTCGATGGCATCAAGGGCTACCACGACATCGACCGTTACCCGCAGGCGCACCGCGTTACGGGGCTCGTCCTCTTCCGCTGGGACGCGCCGCTCTTCTTTGCGAACGCGGAGCTCTTCCGCGACCGGGTGCTTGCCGCGGTCGCCAGTTCACCGACGCCGGCGAGCTGGGTCGTCGTGGCCGCCGAGCCGGTGACGAGCGTCGACGTGACCGCCGCGGACATCGTCGCCGAACTCGACGACAGCTTGAACGCCAGCGGCATCGAACTGTGCTTTGCGGAGATGAAGGACCCCGTCAAGGACAAGCTCAAGCGCTTCGGGCTCTTCGCGCGATTCGGTGCCGAGACCTTCTACCCGACGGTCGGCGAAGCGGTGAAGGCGTACCTGCGCAGCAATCCGGTCCAATGGAAGGATTGGGAGGACGAGGCGCCGCGGCCATAGGATCGGTTCGTATCAGCGATCCAATGGCCCAGGATCGGCGCCCGTCATCGGTCCGGATCTCGCGTGGGGCACCGCTCCGGGTGACACCCGCTCAGCGAATCAGTTTCGCCGCCACGTCGACGAGACGCCGCGCCTGATGGCCGATGGCCGCCTTCACGTCGTCGGTGAATTCGGCGCCCTGCGTATGCGAATACCCGTAGGGATTGCCGCCGACCTTGAAGATCGAAGGATCGGTGAAGCCTGGCGCGACGACGATGCCGCCCCAGTGCATGATCGTCGCGTAGAAGGAGAGGAGGGTCGTCTCCTGCCCACCGTGCGCGTTCTGCGCCGACGACATGGCGGACACGGCCTTGTTGGCGAGGCCGCCTTTCGCCCAGACGCCGCCCAGCGTATCGATGAAGGCGCGCATCTGGCTCGCCATGATGCCGAAGCGGGTGGGTGCCGAGAAGAGGTACGCATGGGCCCACTCCATGTCGGCGGCCGACACGTGTGCGACATGGGCGGTTCTCTCGGCATGCGCCATCCAGGCGTCCTGCCCCGCGACGACCGCTTCGGGGGCCGTTTCGCGCGCCTTCAGGAGCCGCACCTCGGCGCCTGCGCTCCGGGCGGCGTCAGCCGCGATCTCGGCCATCCGATGATTGGTGCCATAGGTCGAGTAATAGATGACGGCAAGCTTCACTGCCACGAGGATCTCCTTTTCGGTTGACGGTGGACGCCGAAGCGCATCGGCGCCAGCGCGAAGGACGCAGGTCCCTGCGCGGCGACATGCGCGACGAATTCAGGCGAGTCTAGCAGCCGTCCCCGACAACGCGGCAGACGCGCGTTCGTCGACCGTCGTTCCCCGGACGCGCGAAGGATGGCGCGCCGGCGACCTGTGCCGGCGCTACTCGATCATTGGGCGAAGAGCGATGCGTCCATCACCTTGAGCTGGTCGGCCACTCGCACCTCTCCCGCTGCCATCAACTCGATGACCTGGCTGCGCACGTCGATACCCGGCGCGACCTCGGTCAGCACGAGCCCGTTGCCGGTGACGTCGAACACCGCACGCTCGGTGATGAGCATTGCTTGCTGCCCGCGCTCGCGGACATTGCGGCGTACCGGGTAGGTGATCTGCTCGACCCGCGGGACGAACTTTCGAATCTTGCCTTCCTTGGCGATTCGCAGCTTGCCGTCCTCGAAGCCGATCTGCAGGCCGCCAGTAGTGAAAGTTCCCGTGAAGATGAGTTTGCGCGCATTGTGGGCAATGTCGATGAAGCCTCCTGCACCCGGATTGGCGCTGCCAAACCGCGACACGTTGACGTTGCCGTCGGCGTCGAACTCGGCGAACGCCAGCGCGGCGAACGGGCAGCCGCCGCCGTCGATGAAATCGAACTGCGTCACGCCGTCGAGGAGCGCCTCGGGGTACTTGTTCGCAGAGAATTGCCAGCCACTCATCACGAGCCCACCGAACGGACCGTGCTCGGTGGTGAACTGATAGCGGCGGTGGCCGCCGTCGGCGAACTTGCCATCTTCGAGCAGCACCGTCGGGATGTCGGAGGATGCCCCAAAACCGAAGATCGACGTCACCCCCGGCTCGATCTCGCGTGCGCCGCGCCGCGCGATGATCTTGTCGGGCCCGAAGGGGAGCTTGTCGTGCGTGCGCCCGTCCCACGGGACGCCGCCGAGATAGCTCGTGTCGTACGCGGTGTCGGTCGTCATCATCTGGTCGGGAACGACGACGACGTGGTCGACGAGGACGCCGGGGATCTTCACCTGCGGCGCGTGACGCTCGCCGCGCGGAACGATGCGGCGAACTTGGGCGACAACCTTGCCGCCGCAGGCCTTCACCGCCAGCGCGATCTGCAGCGACGACGAGTGGATCGGTTCGTCCTCGTGCGAGATATTGCCGAACTCGTCGGCGGTCGCCCCGCGAACGAAGCCCACATTGAGCGGAAACGTCGGATAGAAGAGGTACTCCTGGCCTTCGAACTGGACGACCCGGATGAGGTCCTCCTTGGCGAGCGCGGTGAACTTGCCGCCCTCCTGGCGCGGATCGGCATAGGTGCCGAGTCCGATCCTGGTGAGGTAGCCAGGACTGCGGCGGGCGACCTCGCGCAGCCAGTGCATCGAGGCGCCGATCGGCCAGCTGTACGCCTCGATCTTGTTCTGGCGGATGAGTTGCATGAGTTTCGGACGCTCGCCGGTCTTCGGGTCGACCGGATTGATGTACGAGCCAGACACGATGCGCTTCATCAGTCCTTCGACAGCGACGTGGTCCATCCCCTTGATGTCGATGGCATCGCCTGTGCCGCATGGGAAGTAGAACGTGCATCCGCCCGGCGCACCCGTTTCCCGGAAGCGCTGCGCCAGCCCGCCCAAAAGCACATCCGGGACGATCCAGCCGATCACGCCGACCGCCGCGACGGTGTCGCCGGGGCGGACGATGGCAACTGCTTCCTCAACCGAACAAATCTTGCTCATACCTTCACTCCGAATTTCCTGAGCGTCGCCTGCGCCACCGGGTTTCGGCAGTCGTCGCGGAACAGATGTGACGCGAGATGGTCGCCACCTTCGCCGTCGCGCGCGGCCTGGGTGGCGAAATACAGCTTGGTCGACGCTACCGCCTCGCGCGGCAGGCGGCACAGATCGGTGCCTATGGCTACGGCGTGGGTGAGGGCGTCTCCATCATTCACTGCGTGATCGGCGACGCCGAGGCGCACCGCCTCGTCGCCGTGGAACGGGCGGGCACCCCAGACGAGTTGTCGCGCGCGCGCCAGTCCCACGCGGTTGGTGAGGGTCTCGAGCCCCCACGGCGGAATCCAGCCGATCTGCACTTCGGGAAGGTGCCAGCGCGCCGAGCGCGCCGTCACCACGACGTCGCACGATGCGGCGAAGACGAATCCGCCGCCCAGCGCGAAGCCCTCCACTGCAGCCAGCACGGGCTTGCGCAGCATGGCGATACCGCGGCAGAAGCGCGCCGTGCGCGCCTCGTGCTCGACCATCTCCGGCAGCGACATGGTACCGAGCTCCTTGAGATCGCTGCCGGCGCAAAAGCCGGGGGGAACTCCAGTGACGATGGTGGCGCCGATTGCCGCGTCGTCGTCGTTGGCATGCAACGCGCGTTGCAGTTCGGCGACCAGCGCGTCACCGAGCGCGTTGCGCCGATGCGCGCGCTCGATGCGCAGGATCGAGACCTCGCCACTGCGTTCGATGGTCAGTTCGCTCATAGCTGTGCTCCGTCCTTGCGCAAGAGCTCGCGCACGTCCGCGGCCTTGATGTCGCGCACGCCAAGCTTGTCGCGTACGGCGATCGCGGCCGCGTGTCCGATCGCGTGTCCGTAGCTGAAACACTGCGCCGTCACCCGCGCCGACGCCATCGCCTCGTGCTCGGCGGACAGGCACCGGCCCGTTGCCAGGAGCGACTCGCCGCGCCGGGGAATGAAGCAGCCCAGCGGAATCTCGTAGAAGTCGTCGTACAGCCACGCGAGGCGAGGCTTCGCCCCGCTGTGCAGTTCGATCGGCCACGGCGAGCGCGCGATGGCGTCGGGGGTCTTGGTGCCGCGCTCGACCGCCTCGTTGGTCAGGCGTTCGACGCCGACGATCTGCCGCGTCTGGCGTACGCCGACCTGCACGCCGGTGTCGTTCACGTAGGCATTCTCGCAGCCGGCGAGTGTGGCCCGGTAGAAGCGCTCGTACTCGCGAACCTGGCGCCGCCCCTGGACTTCCGCTTCGGTCAGCTCGGTGGCAACGAGTGGATGCAACTCGCGGCCGTCGCGGCCGACGATCCGCGTCGAGTTGCACAGGAGCTCGTTGGGGCGCGGCGTGGGGAAGAGGAAGATCTTCGCGCGCGGCAGTTTGTACTGGCCCGATTCATTGGCCTGCACGATCGCCTTCATCACCGACTCGGGGAGGATCGAATCCGCCCCGTAGGTGGCGAGGAAGCGCGCGACGTCGACGCCCGCGATCCGAAAGATCATCGTCGGGTTCTGGACCTTGCCGTCGGCGCCAACGGTCACGTCGAGTCCGGCCATGGCGAAGAGATCGGCGTCGCCCGTCGCGTCGATCGTGAGCTTCGCATGCACGTCGAACGGCCCCTGCTTCGTGTACGCGCGCACGCCGGTGATCCGCTCATCGTCTTCGACGTGGACGCCGATGACCGTGGCGTGCAGGAGCACCTGCACGCCGCTCGCCTCGAGCAACTCGTCGGCGCTCTCGCGCCACGCGAGCGGTTCGTGGACGCGCGTCCACGTGTCGCCGTAGCGTACCGGCCCAGTGAGGCCGTGGCGCCGGCTCATCACATCGATGAAGCGGTCGACGAATCCGTGCACGACTTTTTCCGGTTTGCCATGCGCGCCCGGCCGCGCGAGATACAGGCCACATACCGTGCCCGACAACCCGGCCACTGCCGCGCCGCCGCAGAAGCCGTAGCGCTCGAGCAGCGTGACCTTCAATCCATGCTCGGCAGCGGTGCAGCTCGCCGCGAGTCCCGCAGCACCGCCGCCGACCACGAGCACGTCGGTGTCGATACGGTTCGCCAGGCGTCGATCGATCCAATCTGCATTCATGTCCATCTCCTCGTAGCTGCCTGCAGAACGCCGATCAGTGCAGCATCGTGCGCGGCAACCACATCGCGATTGCCGGAAAGACCGTTACCGTGACCAGCGCCAGGATCTGCAGGCCGATGAACGGCCAGACCGACATGAAAATCTGACCGATCGTGATCTCAAACGGAGCGGCACCCTTGAGATAGAACGCCGCAGGTCCGAACGGCGGCGAGATATACGAAATCTGCATGTTCATGCAGAAGATGACGCCGATGAATACCGGATCGAACCCCAGGCCGACGAGCACCGGCACGAAGATCGGCGCGGTCAACAGCAGGATGCCGATCCAGTCGATGACGCAGCCGAGCGCGATCCATACCACGTTGACGACGGCGTAGATGCCCCACTTGCCGATCGGCAGGCCGTGGATGAGGTCGGTGAGGTATTGCGTCCCGCCGGCGATGGTGTAGACGCCGACCAGCGCCGACGCGCCGAAGAACAACCAGTACAACATCGCCGTGACCTTGGTGGTCTCGACGACCGCGTACATGATGTTCGCCCCGTTGAGGCGGCGGTTCACGGCGGCGGCGATCACCGAGCCGACCACCCCCATACCGGCTGCTTCAGTCGGGGTGGCGATGCCCAGGTACAAGGTTCCGAGAACGGAGAAAACGACGAAGCTGGGGAGGATCAGGTTGCGAACATAGGTGAGCTTTTCACGCAGGGGGATCGCGAGTTCCTCCGCCGATGCCGCCGGAGCAATCTCCGGCTTTAGCCAACACAGGATCATGATGTACGCGATGTAAAACCCCGCGAGGAGGAGGCCAGGACCGACACCCGCCATGTACAACTGGCCGATCGACGAGCCGCTCGTCAGCGCGTACATGATGAGCACCACCGAGGGCGGGATGAGCGTGGAGAGCCCGCCACCCGCGCAGATGGTGCCCAAAGCCAGTGACTTGGCGTAGCCCCGCTTCAGCATCGCGGGCAGCGCAACGATCCCCATCGTCACGATCTCAGCCCCGATGACGCCAACCATGGCCGCCATCAGTGCGCACGAGATGATCACGGCGATGGCGAGCCCACCCCGGATGCGCCCCGACCAGATGTAGGCCGCTTTGAAGATGTCGTCGGCGATGCCGCCTCGTTCGAGGATCATCGCCATCAGGATGAACAAGGGCACCGCGACCAGGATCTGATTGGTCATCAGCGTGTATACGCGGCTGACGACGATGTTCAGCGTGTTGAAGTCGAAGAGCCAGACCGCGAAGATGACTGCAATCGAACCGGTGGCAAATGCGATCGGAACGCCGATGGCGAGCGCCACGATCAGCGCCCCGAGCAGCAGCAGGGTGAGGGTATCGACCGGCATCGCCTACTCGTCTTCTGCGACTTTGCGTGCCAAACCGAGGTCCACCAGGAGATTGGCGAGACCCTGCACAAGCAGCAGGATTCCGGCGATCGGGATTGCCAGCTTCAACGGCCAGATCGGCGGGTTCCAGAGTGTCCCGCTACCTTCGTGCTGCGCAAACGACTTTGCGCCGAGATCCCAGCCAAACCAGATCAAGGTGATGCAATACAGCGCGAACAGCACGAAGCCGGCGATGTCGAACGTCGCGCGGAGGAGTCCACCACGATCCTTGACCGGCTGGTAGACGAGGTCGACCAGCACGTGCTTGCGGTGCAACAGTGCGTAGCCACCACCCAGCACGTAAGCGAGGCCCGCGAGGTAAGTCATCGACTCATCGGCCCACAGCGATGGCGCATGGAACACGCTTCGTCCTATGACTTCGCGAAGGATGATCAGTACGACGGCAACGATGAGCAGGCCGGTGATCCGGCCTACCCATTCGTTGATGAAGCCGATCGTGCGGACGAATGCTTGCACGCCGCGGGTTGCTCAGAGCAGCTTCAGTTCGCGCAGGTACGCTCGCTGCGATTCGGTGGCTTCCTTCGCGAGCGCGCCCTTCTTCGCCCATTCGTCGGCGACTTCCTGCGCGAGCTTGCGACCGTGCAAGAGGTCGTCGTTGGACCATGCGATGAGTTCGACCCCTTGCGCCTTCAACTCGACGGCGGCCTTTTCGTCGTTCTGCGCGATGCGCTGGACCTGCGACTGGTCGAACTCGAGAAAGGTCTTCTCGACGATCTTCTTCACATCGTCGGGCAGTGCCTTCCAGGCGCTTGCATTGACCGTGAGGTCCTGGATCGGCATCGAGTGGAAGCCGGGGTACGTCGCGAACTTGGCGATCTCGAAAAATCCAACCTTGCGGTTGACCGAGAGCGTCGACCAGTCTACCGAGTCGACGATTCCCTTTTCGAGCGCGGAATACGCTTCGCCACCGGGAATCACCACGATCGACGCCCCCATCTTGGCGATCGTCTCGGCGGCGAGACCCTGCGCGCCACGGTGTTTCACGCCGCGAAAGTCGTCGGGTCTGCGAATTGGCTTCTTGAACGTGAGCGATTCAACGCCCCACCACGTGCAGCCGACGGTGTGCGCGTTGAAGGGCGCGTAGGCCTTCCGCAGCATCGCCATGCCACCCTTCTCGTGCAGCCATCGGCGCTGCTGATCGGGGTTGCGATAGCCCCACGCGAAGTCTCCGATGACGGCCAGCGCGGGCTCCTTCCCCGCCCAGTAGCCGGGGTAGGTCGACTGTCCCTGCAGCACGTTGTTCGAGACGGCATCGAGGGTCTCGAACGCACCGACCACCGCACCGGCCGCGAACGGCTGGATCTCGAGACGACCTTCGGTGTTCTTCTTGACGTTGTCGCAGAACTCGACGAAATACTTCTGCGTGTCCTCGCCTGATCCCCACAACGTCTGCACGCGCCAGCGGGTCGTCTTCTGCCCGAGCACGATGGCTGGCATTCCCGCAAATGCCGCAACGGATGCGGCGGAGACGGACTTCAGGAATTTCCTTCGAACTTGCGACATCGGCTTTTCCTCCTCGACGTGACGTCACCAAGACCCACACCACATCCATCTACCATGGCAAAAAAAGTGTACTGACATATTACGACGAGTGCAAGCATTCGGCCCGGGGTTCGATCCGGGCTGGCGATTCACCGGCGGTGGTTCCGTGACGGCGACGCGCGGCCTACGCCTTCACGCGGCTGAGCAAGAGGTCCCGAGTGAAATCCTCGGCGATCGTACTCACCAGGTCGGACCGGTTCGCGGTGCGCGCTTCGTCGGCATCGGCGATTGCCCGCGTAAGGTCGGCGTGCGCGCGGCCAACCGTCGGCAGATTGTCGAATTCTTTGTGATACGAGAAATAGAAGCGCTGCGATAGCGTGTGAAGCGGGCGCAGCGCTCGCGCGGCGAACGGATTGCGCGCGCAGGTCGCGACAAAGCGCTTTATTTCGAAATGCCAGTGGATGTATCCACGCACGTCCGATGCATCGCCAGCGCGTTCGATGGCGTCCGCCATCGTCCGCAATTCAGTGCGTTCTTCGTCGGTGCCGCGGCGTGCGGCACGTGCGGAAACGAGGGCCTCCAGGACGCGCCTCGTTTCCAGGACGGCCAGCTGGTTCTCCACCGAAATATGCGAAATGACGATACCGGCACGAGGCAGGACGGCGACGAGCCCATCGAGCGCCATGCGGGCGATCGCCTCGCGTACCGGTGTGCGGCCGATTTCCAACAATTCCGACAGGCTGGACTCGCTCCACACCGAGCCGGGCGCGAGTTCAAGGGTCACAAATCGCCGCTCGAGCGCACGCATCGCCTGATCAACGAGAGTGCCCGCATTCTTCGCGGTCGGAAGCATCGGGATCGTGCTGTTCATGTCATTGATATGTCAGTGATCGTCCAATCATAACAAAGCCGCAACTCCTGGCGATGTGATCACTGCGAGGGTCCTCTGCGTTTCCGGCGCGTCGTGCAATCGTGCTTGTCGTATGCACACGCGATCGCGTCGCAGCAACGCTGCGCACCCGGCCGAAGCTTCGGGCGCGTCACCTTGCTTCTTGCGTCACTGCCGGCTACGCCGACCGCTGGGCGATGCGGTCGACATCTACCGCGTTCGAGAACGGAGCCACGGGGGTCGGCGCCCCCGGAACCATGACGAAGCGCATCACCTGCTCTTCTGCCGTCGACCGTTTCACTCGACGAACAGCAGGGCCGGACACTCGAGGGACGCGCGCAGCGCCTGCACGAAATGCGCGGCATCGGCGCCGTCGATAACGCGGTGGTCGAACGACGACGACAGGTTCATGAGCTTGCGCGGCACGATGGCGCCGCCGCGGATTGCCGGCCGCTCGACGACGCGATTGACGCCGACGATGGCGACCTCGGGCGCATTGATCACCGGCGTGGTGACGATGCCACCGAGCGAACCGAGGCTCGTGATGGTGATCGTCGAGCCGGCGAGTTCGTCGCGTTTCGCCTTGCCGCTGCGCGCCGCGGTCGCCAGGCGCGCGATCTCGGCTGCCATCTGCCACGGGTCGAGCGCTTCGGCGTGCCGCACGACCGGAACCATGAGCCCGCCATCGGTCTGGGCGGCGATCCCGATGTGCACGGCGGCGAAGCGCGTCACGACGTTGCGCTCCTCGTCGTAGCGCGCATTGATCTGCGGGAACGAGGGGAGCGCGAGCACGATCGCGCGCATCAGGAAAGGCAGCGGCGTCAGGCGTCCGCGCGCTTCGCCGTGCGCCTCGTTGAGACGCAGCCGCAGTGTCTCGAGTTCGGTGACGTCGATCTCCTCGACGTACGTGAAGTGCGGGATGCGCAGCGCCTCGCGCATGCGCGTCGCGATCTGGCGGCGCAGGCCGATGACCGGCACCTCGGTCTCGCCGTCGCGGGCGGCGTAGCGCGCATCGCCGCGGGCGACCGTGGCGCCGCGTTGCGCAAAGGCGACGATGTCCTCGTGACGGATGCGCCCTTCGGGTCCGCTGCCGGTGACCTTCGCGAGATCGACGTCGAGTTCGCGGGCGTGGCGGCGAACCGACGGCGAGGCGAGTGGGGCGAGCGGCGACGCCATGCCATCCTCGCTCGCGGCGGTGGCCTGATCGACGCGCGCTGCCGCCGGTGTAACCGCGGCGCGTGGTGGCGTGAGTGCTGCCGTCGCGCGTGACGGCGCAGTGACGGCGGCGGGCACCGTCGCCGGAGTTGCCGGCGGCGCCACGACACCGACCGTTGCCGCCACCGCCTCACTCGATTCCGCCGCGGGAGCGTCATCGTCGACGGTGTCCTTGATGCGCAGCAATTCGCTGCCGACCGCGAGCGTGTCGCCCGGCTTGCCGGTGGTGGCGACGATGCGCCCGGCGTGCGCGCTCGGGACCTCGACGCTCGCCTTGTCGGTCATCACTTCGGCGACGACCTGGTCGGCGGCGACGGCGTCGCCGGGCTTGACGTGCCAGGCAACGAGTTCGACCTCGGCGATGCCCTCGCCGATGTCCGGCACCTTGATGACGTGGATCGCCATCTCAGCGCTCCCGCCGCGACGCGTGCGGCAGATCGACGCGCCGGCACGCGGCGCCCGCTGCGGGGTGAGTCATCGCGCTCATCTCATGCCTCCATCGTGCGCCGGTAGGCGGCACCGACGCGATCGGGTCCGGGGAAGTACTGCCACTCCTGCGCGTGCGGGTACGGCGTATCCCAACCGGTGACGCGTTCGATCGGCGCTTCCAGATGCCAGAAGCAGTGCTCCTGGACGAGGGCGACGAGTTCGGCGCCGAAGCCGCTGGTGCGGGTGGCCTCGTGCACGACGACGCAGCGTCCGGTCTTCTTCACCGAGGCGACGACGGTGTCGAGGTCCATCGGCCAGAGGCCGCGCAGGTCGATGATCTCGGCGTCGATCCCGGTCTCTTCGGCGGCGCAGGCGGAGACCCACACCATCGTCCCGTAGGTGAGCACGGTGAGGTCGCGCCCCGGACGAAACACCGCCGCGCTGTCGAGCGGCACGGTGTAGTGGCCCTCGGGCACTTCCGCGTGCGGGTCGCCCTTCCACGATACGACGGGGCGCTCGTGGTGGCCGTCGAAGGGGCCGTTGTACAGGCGCTTGGGCTCGAGGAAGATGACCGGATCGTCGCACTCGATGGCGGCGATGAGCAGGCCCTTGGCGTCGTAGGGATTCGACGGCATCACCGTGCGCAGGCCGCACACGTGTGTGAAGATCGCCTCGGGGCTCTGGCTGTGCGTCTGCCCGCCGTAGATACCACCGCCGCAGGGCATGCGCAGCGTGAGCGGCGAGGTGAAATCCCCTGCCGAGCGATAGCGGATTCGTGCCGCACCGGACACGATCTGGTCGTAGCCGGGATAGACGTAGTCGGCGAACTGGATCTCGGCGACCGGCCGCAGCCCGTACGCGGCCATGCCGATCGCGGTGCCGACGATGCCGCCTTCGGTGATCGGCGAATCGAAGACGCGCGTCTTGCCGTATTTCGCCTGCAATCCCTCGGTGCAGCGGAAGACGCCGCCGAAGTAGCCGACGTCCTCGCCGAACACGACCACGTTCTCGTCGCGCCCGAGCGCCACGTCGAGCGCCGAGCGGATCGCCTGGATCATCGTCATCGTGGCCATCGTCACGCTCCCCGGGCCTGGTCGCGTTGATGACGCAAATGCGCCGGCATGTCGCGGTAGACCTCGTCGAACATCGTCGAGGCGTCGTGCACGTGGCCGGAGGCGAGCGTGCCGAAACTCTCCGCCTCCTTCTGCGCCGCCATCACCTCGGCCTCGACCTCGGCCTGGGTGCGCGCGTGATCTTCCTCCGACCATGCGCCCAGACGGGTGAGGTGCCGCGCAAGGCGCGCCACCGGATCGCCCAGCGGGAAGCGCGCCCAGTCGTCGGCGGGCCGGTATTTCGACGGATCGTCCGAGGTCGAGTGCGCGCCGGCGCGGTAGGTGACCCATTCGATGAGGGTGGCACCGTAGCCGCGGCGCGCGCGCTCGTGCGCCCACCACGAGGCGGCGAGCACGGCGAGGAAATCGTTGCCGTCCACCCGCAGCGAGGCGATGCCGTTGCCGATCCCGCGAGCGGCGAAGGTGGCCGCCTCGCCGCCGGCGATCGCCTGGAACGAGGAGATCGCCCACTGGTTGTTGACGACGTTGAGGATGACCGGTGCGTGGTAGACGCAGGCGAAGGTGAGCGCGTTGTGGAAATCGGCCGCCGCGGTGGAGCCGTCGCCGATCCACGCCGAGGCGATGCGGGTGTCGCCCTTGATCGCCGAGGCCATCGCCCAACCCACTGCCTGGATGTACTGGGTGCCGAGGTTGCCGGCGATGGTGAAGAAGCCGTGCGCACGGGACGTGTACATCACGGGCAGTTGCCGTCCCTTGACCGGATCGCGCTGGTTCGAGAAGAGCTGGCAGATCATGTCGACGAGCGGATAGCCGCGCGTGATCAGGATCCCCTGCTGGCGGTACGTCGGAAAACACATGTCGTCGGGTTCGAGGGCGAGCGCCTGGCCGACGCTGATCGCCTCCTCACCGAGGCATTGCATGTAGAACGAGACCTTCTTCTGGCGCTGCGCGATCAGCATGCGGGCGTCGAACGTGCGGGTGAGGAGCATCGCGCGCAAGCCCCGCCGCAACAGCGTCGGATCGACCTTGGGATTCCAGGGTCCGACGGCCTCGCCCTCGTCGTCGAGCACGCGGACCAGTGCTTCGGCGATGTCGAGCGTTTCGTCCGGACGCACGTCGACCGGCGGACGGCGCACGGCGCCTGCCGCGGACACCTTGAGGTACGAGAAATCGGTCGGGGTTCCCGGGCGGCTGGGCGGCTCGGGAATGTGCAGCGACAGCGGTGGATACGCGGGCATCGCAAGGTTCCTCGTGGGAATCGTTGGGGGATCGCCGGCACGGTGGATCGCACCGCTCGACGCTGCGCGCGGACGCGCCCGACGGCGTGAAGGATAGCGCACTTGTCCGCCGTGGGTCGCCCGAGGCGGGGGCGCTCACCCGTCAGCGGCGTCGGGCCGCCCCAAGCCGCTGACAGCGCCCCCTTTGGGGGCAGCGAGCGAAGCGAGCGTGGGGGTCGTTCATCGTCAGCGGAGGTTCGCGCCGGCGGCAATGCCCCAGGCGATCGCAAAGAGGATGGGCTGGTGCAGCATGTAGACGGCGAGGCTGTGCCGGCCGAACCAGTGCAGCCCGCGCGGCGTGCGGGCGAACGGCGCGACGGCGGCGAATCGCGTCGCGACGAGCGCGTGCCCGAGCGCGACGCCGACGAACACCACGCCCGTCCACGGGAAGAGCGGCACGTAGTCCTCGGTTGCCGGGCGGTGCGTGGGAAAGCCGATCCAGCCGAGCGCGGGCGTGTCGAAGGCGGCGCTCGCGAGCAGATTGCCGGCGGCGATCACGGCGACGCCGATCGCGAAGGCGAGCCACGGGCAACACAGCACAGGCCGGGCAAGGACGAGCGACACCGCGATCGCGTGCAGCACGCCGAACCAGATGAAGCTGCGCGGAAAGACGAGCCACGTCGCGAGCGTCACGAGGAGCGCGCACGCGGCGATGCGCGCGACGTGCATCCGGAAGTGGCGCGCCGGCATCGCGGCGCGATCGGCGAGCACCAGGCTCACGCCGGCCAGCAGCAGGAACGAGGAGAGGATGAGCGTGCGCGCGTGCAGCCAGAAGGGGTCGCGATAGAAATTCCACGAGGCGAGGCCGAAGTGCGCGAGATCGAAGCAGAAGTGATACGCGATCATCGCGACGAGTGCGAGGCCCCGCAGGGCATCGATTCCCTCGATGCGCGGCGATGCCGCTGCGCTCTTCGCAGTGTCCGCGACGCTCGTCCGCCGGCCCGTGGCAGCCAGTTCAGCGCCATCATGCGGCCGCGTGCTGGCCGTTCGCCGGTGACGGCGCCGCGTCACCGCAGGTTGCCGCGCCAGGTGATGCGCACGCGGCCGTTGCCGTCCGGGGTGCCGGCGGCGGCGAGCGCGCGGGTGAGCGCGGGCGGCGCGTCGGGCGCCGGGGCGAGGGTGGCGTCGACCTCCAGTGCCGGTGCGCGGTAGGTGAGGGTGGCCTCGATGCGCAGGTTGCCGCCTTCGTTGGTCAGCGTGCCGGCGAGCGCTTGTCCTTGGGCGGTCGCGGCGAGATGCACGCTGCCGAGGTCGGCGACGGCGTCGCCCGACACGACGCGGGCGCCGTGCCAGCGCGCGTCGAGATTGCCCTGCGCGACGTCACCGCTGACCGCGAGCGCCGGCGCGGCGATCGTGAGCGTGCCGCCCAGGATCGACGCCGGACGCGGCGGCAGCAACGCCGCCAGGGCAGCAGCCGGCAGATCGAACGCGACGCCGGTCGCGGCGAAGCCGCTGCCGCGGATGGCGATGGTGCCGCGCGGCGTGCTGCCCGGATCGGCGGGGACGAGCGTCACCTGCAGCGTGCCGCGCAACGCCGCGGCGGGATCGACGCGCCAGGCGAGTGGCGCGCGCCACGTTCCGGCGGCGTCGCCCAACGTGCCGCGTCCGTTCCAGAGCGTG
>JBDHRR010000005.1:0-69330 GCA_039807685.1 Burkholderiales bacterium | reverse complement strand
TGTCGCCGGTGACCACGCGCGGACTCGACACGACCTTGCCTCGTCCATCGGCCTCGAGCGCGGAGAGTTCCAGGTTGATGAGGTTGCCGCTGCCGAGGTTGATGAGGGTGAGCGCCAGCTGACCGGCGGCATTCGCCACCGGCAGGTTGACGTTGAGCTGCGGCGAATCCGAGTAGCCGGCGGACGCGATCCCCGAGGCGAGCTCGAAGGGCGTCTGCGTGCGCGTCTCGCGAGTGATGGTGTCACCGCTGGTGGTCACCACCGGCTGCGTCGAGAGCGAGCCACCGGAGCCTGCGGAATAGCGCTTCTTGTTGAAGGTGAAACCCGTCTGCTGCCCGAAGCGGACGCCCAACTGGCGGCTGAAGGTATCGGCAGCGATCACGATGCGGGCCTCGATCAGCACCTGCCGGATCGGCGTGTCGATCTGCCGGATGATCTTGCGCACCTCTTCGAGCCGCGCCGCGGTGTCGGTCACGAACACGATGTTCGAGCGGGGATCGATGATGGCGACCCCGCGGCGGCTGATGATCGAGCCCTGGCCACCGGTGGTGGCCGTCTGCCCCGCGCCCGCGCCGAACTGCTGCTGGCGGTTGCTGGTGATGAGGTTGAGGACGTCGGCCGCCTTGATGTAATTGAGCTGGAACGACTCGGAGATGAGCGGCTCCAGTTCGCCGATCTGGATCGCGTTCTCGAGCTGCTGCTTCTCCTTCAACGCCAGCTCCTCGCGTGGCGCGATGAGCACGACATTGCCGTTCTTGCGCATGTCGAGCCCCTTGGTCTGCAGGATGATGTCGAGCGCCTGGTCCCAGGGGATGTCCTTGAGACGCAGCGTGAGGTTCCCCTGCACGGTGTCGCTGGTGATGATGTTCAAGCCCGTGAAGTCGGCGATCACCTGCAGCACCGAGCGCACTTCGACGTTCTGGAAATTGAGCGAGAGCTTCTCGCCCTTGTAGCCGCCGCGCGAACCCTGGACGAGCTTGTTGGGATCCTCGAGAACCGGCTTCACCTCGAGGATGAAGCGGTTGTCGGTCTGGTACGCCGAGTGCTCCCACAGGCCCTTGGGCTCGATCACCATCCGCGCATTGCTGCCCTGCTGCGTGGTATCGATGGTGAGCACCGGGGTGCCGAAGTCGGCGACATCGAGGCGCCGCTCGAGGTTGCGCGGCACCGAGGTCTTCAGGAAGTCCACGACGAGCGTGCGCCCCTGCTGGCGGATGTCGATGCCGGTCGAGCTGTCCGAGAGGTCGACGATGATGCGGCCCTCGCCGTTGCGCCCGCGCCGGAAGTCGACGTCGCGCATCGCGTGCTGCACCTCGCCGGGCCGCGCCTCGGCGAAGCGCTGGACGCTCTCGGAGCCGGGCTGGGCGATCGGCTGGTCGATGAGCGTCACGATCACCGCATTGCCCTCGACGTTGGTGTCGAAGGACTGCGCACGATTGAGGTTGAAGACCACGCGCGTGCGGTTGCCCGCCTGCACGATGTTGAAGCTGCGCAGCCCCGCCTCGTCGACCGGCTTGGTCGTCGTGCCGAGCCCGTTGGCGGTGTCGAGGAAGTCGAGCGCGATCCGCGGCGGACTCGCGATCGAGAAACTCGCCGGCGGATTGGCGGGCGGATTCTTGAGGTCGAAGCGAACGACGACGCGCCCCGAACTCGCGCGCGAGACGGAGATGCCCTCCAGGCTGTTGCTCGACTGCGCCGCCGCGGCCGAGGCCAGCAGCAGCGCCACCCACGCGACGAGGAGCGCGCCGAACGCGCGATACCACCCCCCCTTCTCGTCGCCTCCCAAGGGAACTGCCGCGCTCATCGTCTGGCCTCCTGTGATTTGCCATCGGCCGGCAGCAGCATCAGCGTGCTCGAGCGCTCGGTCCAATCGCCCGCGCCGTCCTGAATGAGTTCCTTCAACTTGATATCCCCTTCACCGATGGCCGTGATCACCCCGAAATTCTGGCCGAGGTGGTTGCCGGCGCGCACCTGGTACACCTCCCGCTCGGGCGTGCGTACCAGCGCGTACACGGTCTTGTTCTTCTCGAGCGTGCCCACCATGGCGAGCGACTCCAGCGGATACGCCTCGAGCGGCTCCTTGCGACGCGTGAGATCCGGGGCGAGCTTCGATGCGCTCTTGGTCGGCTCGATCTTGCGTGGCTTGAACGGATCGGGCAGGTCGAAGGCGTTGTAGGCGAAGGGCTCGTAGGGCTTGATCTGCGGCAGGGGATCGAGTTTCCCGCGCGCATTCTTGCCCTGGTCGCGCATCCAGGCGCGCAGGTCCTCGTGACTCTCGCCGCCGCAGGCCGTCAACAGGGTCGCGGCAACCAGCATGGCAACGAGGCGCCCCCCGCTCATTTCTTCCCCTTGGCCTTGGCGGCGGCACGCTGCTTGGCGATCTCTTCCTCATCGAGGTAGCGGAACGTCTTGGCGTCCGCATCCAGGACGAGATTACCCTTGTCGTTGGTGATCGCGATGTCGTTCAGTGTCACGATGCGCGGCAACTGCGCGATATCACTCGCGAATGCCCCCATGTCGTGGTAGGTCCCGGTGATGCGCAGCCGGATCGGGAGCTCGGCGTAGAACTCGGCCATCTTCTCCTGCGCTGCCGGACGGAAGAGCTCGAATTGAAGGCCGCGACCAAGTCCCGCCTGATTGATGTCGGTGAGCAGCGCGTCGATCTCGGAGCGATTCGGCAGTTGCTTGACGAGCGCGCCGAACGACTGCTCGACCTCGCTCAACTGCTGGGCGTAGAGCTCGAAGTTGATTGCCTTGGCCTTCTTCTCAGTGTACTGGACCTTGAGCTTGCCCTCTTCGGCCTGCGCGGTTTCGAGCGTTTCCCACTGGTCCTTCCAGTCGAGGAAATAGCCGAGCGCGAGGATCACGACGACGATGCCCGTGAGGAGAAGGATCTTCGGCAGCGCCGGCCAGCCGCCGACGTTGCGCAGATTGAGGTTACGTAGTTCGTCGAGGTTCATGCCACCCTCTTGCTCGTCGGCAACGACGCCTTGGCCTTTGCCGGCGGCGCCGATGCCGGCGCCTTCGCCGGTGCCGCGGCCTTGGCGGGCGCCGCGGCCTTGGTGGGCGCCGGGGCATCGGTGGGCGTCGCGCGCTTGACCATGAAGTTGAGGATGAACTCGTTGATGGTGAGACCCCGTGCCGGCGGCACGCCGGGCGCGGGAACGAGCTTGATCTCGACCAGTTCCGGGTTGCCGAGCCACGGCGAGGATTCGATGTTGCGCATCAGCGTCGAGACCCGCGCGTTCGACTGCGCATAGCCGGAAATCGTCACCTTGGGACCCACCTGCTTGACGCTCTTGAGGTAGATCCCATCCGGCAGCTGGCGGACGAGCTGGTCGAGCAGGTGCACCGCCTCGCTACGATTGGCCTGCAGGGTCTCCACCACCTGCTTGCGCGCGAGCACCGCCTGGATCTGGTCACGCAGCCGATCGATTTCCTTGATCTGCTCGTCCAACTTGGCGATTTCGGTCTTCAGGAGCTGATTGCGGCTGCGCTGGTTCTCGATCTGCGCATTGAGCAGGCCATGGACGAGCGCCACGACGCCGAGCGCCAGCACGGCCAGCGAGACGGCGAGCGAGACGAACTGGCGCTGTCGCGCCTGACGCTTCTGCTCCCGGTGCGGAAGCAGGTTGATGCGGACGGCGGCGGCCATTTACTCGAAGCTCCGCAAGGCAAGGCCGGTGGCGACGAGGAGCATCGGCGCATCCTGGGCGAGTTGCCGCGGCCGGATCCGCTCGGACGCCTGCATCGTCGCGAACGGATTGGCGACGACCGTCGGCACCCCCGCCCGCTTGGTGACGAGTTCGTCGATCCCCGGCAAGGCGGCGCAGCCGCCGGCCAGCACGACGTGGTCGACCTGGTTGTGTGACGTCGAGGTAAAGAAGAATTGCAGCGCCCGCGTCACTTCCAGCGCGAGCGTCTCCATGAACGGTTGCAAGACGTCGCTGTCGTAGTTTTCCGGGAGCCCCTGGTTCTTCTTGGCGGACTCGGCCTCTTCCGGCGAGAGGTTGAAGGCGCGCTGGATGTCCTGGGTGAGCTGATTGCCGCCGAAGGCCTGGTCGCGGGAGAACAGGAACTGGTTGTTACGGAGGACGTAGAAGTGCGTGATGTGCGCGCCGATGTCGACCAGGGCGACGTTCTGGTCGCGCGCGTTGGCGGGCAGCGACGGCGCGATCAGGCTGAACACCTCCTGCGTGGCATACGACTCGACGTCCATGAGCCGCGGCTTCAACCCCGCCGACTCGGCGATCGCCACCCGGTCCTCGACCTTTTCCTTGCGGGACGCGGCAATGAGCACCTCGACCTCGTCGGGATTGTTCGGCGCCGGACCCAGCGTCTGGAAGTCGAGGTTCACCTCGTCCAGGGCAAAGGGGATGTACTGGTTGGCCTCGGCCTCGACCGTGAGTTCGAGCTCCTCTTCCTTCTGCCCCGAGGGCACGATGATTTTCTTGGTGATGACCATGGCGGCGGGCAGCGCCATGGCAATATTGCGGTTGCGGCTGCCCAGCCGCTTCCAGCCGCGCTTCAGGACGTCACTGACCTGATCGAGGTTGGCGATGTTGCCGTCGGTCACCGCATCCTTGGGCAGAGGTTCTATCGCATAGCGCTCGAGCCGGAACGTGCCCTTGCCTGCCTGGGCGAGCTCGATGAGCTTGATCGAGGTCGAGCCGATATCCACCCCGATGAGCGAGGGGGCCTTGGCTTTGAAGACATCGAAGGCACTACCGAATTTTTCGGACAACATGGCGCACCCGGGCAAAGTGCTGACAAACTACATTAAACTCTGGCAGCAAGTATGTACCTTGTCAATTTGTTTCCCCGCCGAACGGTTGGTTCGGCGGACCTGGTTACAACACACCGGCATTAACGCCTCCTGACGCAATTTTTATTCCCTTGTGCTAAAGCGCTGGATTCTCTACGTCGTATCGGTGCTCGTCGGGCTCGCCGCGGTGGGCGCGCTGCTCGGCGCCTTCGTCCTCGCCCTGCTGTGGCCGACGCTGCCGTCCCTCGAGGTCCTCACCGAATACCAGCCGAAGATTCCGCTGCGCGTCGTCTCCACCGAAGGCGAACTCCTCGGTGAATTCGGCGAGGAGCGGCGGGCGGTGGTGACCATGCACGAGGTTCCCGATGTCATGAAACAGGCCATTTTGGCCGCGGAAGACGAACGTTTCTATCAACACGGTGGTGTCGACTATTTGAGCGTGGCGCGGGCAGCGCTTGCCAACCTGTCGTCGGGGGTCCAGCAAGGTGCCGGCACGATCACCATGCAGGTCGCCCGCAACTTCTTCCTGACCCGCGAAAAGACGGTCACCCGCAAGCTCCGCGAGGTCCTGCTGGCCTGGAAGATCGAGGCCAACCTGTCCAAGGACGAAATCCTCGAGCTCTACATCAACCAGATCTTTCTCGGCCAGCGCGCCTACGGCTTTGCCGCCGCCGCGCAAATCTACTTCGGCAAGCCGCTCAAGGATCTCAGCGTCGCCGAAGCGGCCATGCTGGCCGGCCTGCCGAAGGCACCTTCGACATACAACCCGATCAGCAATCCGCGTCGCGCCAAGCAGCGCCAGCTCTATGTCCTGCGGCGAATGCACGAACTGTCGTTCATCTCCGATCAGGCCTATCAGGAAGCACAAAGCGCGCCACTTTCGGTGCGCCAGGGGGTGCGCAATGCCCTGGCGACGCACGCCGAGTGGGTGGCCGAGATGGCGCGCCAGGTCGTCTTCGACGCCTACGGCGAGGAGGCGTACACCCGCGGCATCACCGTATGGACGACGGTTCGCAAGGCCGATCAGGACGCGGCGTACCAGGCGGTGCGCCGCGGCGTGCTCGACTACGACCGGCGCCATGGCTACCGCGGACCGGAGGGATACGTGAACCTGCCGGCCGATCCTGCCGAACAGGAGCAGGTGCTCGATCGCCTCTTCCAGGAAGTTCCCGACGGGGACAACCTCGTCGTCGCGGTCGTGGAGGACGCCTCGCCGACCGAGATCCGCGCGGTCCTGGCGTCGGGGGAGGCCGTGGTGCTCACCGGCGATGCACTCAAGTTCGCGGCGCGCAATCTCAGCGAGAAGGTCCCGGCGGCGCAGCGCCTGCGGCGCGGCGCCGTCATCCGCCTGTCCCGCGACGACAAGAACCGGTGGCTGGTGAGCCAGGTGCCGCAGGCGGAGGCCGCCTTCCTGTCGGTATCACCCCTCGACGGCGCCATCCTCGCGCTCGTCGGTGGCTTCGACTACGAGCACAACAAGTTCAACCACGTCACGCAGGCGCTGCGCCAGCCCGGCTCGTCGTTCAAGCCTTTCATCTACTCCGCGGCCCTGGAAAAGGGATTCTCGCCAGCGACGATCGTCAACGACGCTCCGTTCTTCGTCCCGGGCGACAAGACGGGCGGCGAGGACTGGGAGCCCAAGAACTACGACGGCAAATTCGACGGCCCCATGCGCCTGCGCACCGCGGTCGCCAAATCCAAGAACCTCGTGCTGGTGCGCGTGTTGCAGGCGATCGGCCCGCAGTATGCGCAGGACTACATCACGCGCTTCGGTTTCGATCCCAAGATGCATCCCCCGTACCTCACCATGGGGCTCGGTGCGGGAGCGGCGACGCCGTTGCAGATGGCCGCCGCGTACTCGGTCTTCGCCAATGGCGGGTATCGCATCGCCCCGTATCTCATCGAGCGCGTGACCGACGCCAAGGGCAACGTGCTCTCCGAGGCCAAGCCCGTCGTCGCCGGCGAGACCGCCGAGCGCGCGATCGATCCGCGCAATGCGTTCGTCATGACGTCGATGCTGCGCGACGTCATCACCTCCGGCACGGGGACGCGCGCGCTGACGCTCGGCCGCAAGGATCTCGCGGGCAAGACCGGCACCACCAACGAGAACGTCGACGCCTGGTTCTGCGGCTACAACGCGTCGATCGTCGGGGTGGCCTGGATCGGCTACGACCAGCCGAAGACCCTTGGCACCAACGAGACCGGTGGCGTGGCGGCGCTGCCGATCTGGGTCTCGTTCATGCAGCGCGCCCTGAAAGGGGTCCCTGAAAAGCCGCTGGTGCCACCGGAGGGGGTCGTGGCCGTGAGGATCAATCCGGAGACCGGCCTGCGCGACGACGCCGGGATCAGCGAATACTTCTTCGCGGAGTTCGTGCCGGCCGCCCGCGCCGACGCGCTCGCGCCCCCGGTGCCCGGGCGTACGTCACAGGACGTCCGTGACCAGATTTTCTGACGTGGGCGGCGACAGCCGCGATCGCCTGCGGATCGCGCAGGTCGCCGCGCGTCTCATCGCCGAGCACGGGATCGCCGACTGGTCGCTCGCCAAGCGCAAGGCCGCCCGCCAGCTCATGGCCGGCGACCGCGTGGCGTTGCCCGCCGATGAAGAGATCGAGGCGGCACTCATCGACTATCACAGCCTCTTCGGCGGCGAAGCGCACGTCCGTCGCCTGCGCGCGCAGCGCGAGACGGCATTGCGCTGGATGACCCGGCTTGCCGACTATGCACCCGTGCTGGTCGGCGGGGTGGCGGCCGGCTGGGCGACCGAGCACAGCGACATCCACCTGGAGCTTTGCGCCGAGGACCCCAAAGCGGTGGAGATTGCACTCCTCAACGCCGGCGCTCCGTATCGCACGCTCGGGACCGACCGCGACGGCGCCGCCGAACTCCTCCTGACCGGACCCGACCCGGTGCGCCTGTCGATCCGGACGGCGACCCTCGCCCGCCAGCGACCGCGCCGCGAGCGCGCCAGCGGCGACCTGCGGCTTGGCGCCCGCGATCTCGCGCAATTGCTCGCGCAATGACGGCGCGACGAATACCTCGATTCCGGGAACTTCGCGCAGGCGAGCACGGTCAATGCAACAGACGTTGATCGTCTCCCGCTACCCTCCCTGAGCGGGTACCCATTCGTTGCGACTCCGCGCGGATGGGTGTTCAAGGCCCCGCATCAATCCCCTTGATTGCGGGGCCTTTCTTTTGCGGGATCGTTCGCGGATGACGGCGGATCTCCGGCCGGCAGCCACGACGCGATGGTTTCGTTCGCCGCGTCGACCCCTTCGTGGGTGACTGCCGAGAAGAGAAGCACGCGGACGTTCGCCGCACCCCGGGGAAACGCCCGGGACAGCGCAGCCTCGATTCCCGCCAGCGCCACGCGCTGCGCCGTCGTGCCGAGCTTGTCCGCCTTGGTGGCGAGCAGCAATACCGGGCGTCCGGAGGGCACGAAGGCGTCGAGCAGCGCACGGTCGAGGTCGGTCAGCCCACGGCGCACGTCGACGAGGAGCGTCAGCGCGATCAGGTTCTGGCGCGTGGTGACGTAGCGCCACAGGATGTCCTGCCAGTCGCGCTTGAGCGACTTGGTGACCGCGGCGTAGCCGTAGCCCGGCAAATCGGCGACCAACCCACCGTGCCGCAGCGTGAAGAAATTGATTTGTTGCGTGCGTCCCGGTGTGCGGCTCGCGTAGGCGAGGCGGGAGTGCCGGGCGAGTGCATTGATCGCGCTCGACTTGCCGGCGTTCGAGCGTCCGGCAAAGGCGATCTCCGGCGCGCCCGCGGCAGGCAACTGCCAATCGTGCGCCACCCCCAGCAGGAACTGCGCGCCGACGAGCGGCTGCGGCACCCCGGCGGTGCCCTCGCGACGGGGTCGACGCGCGCGGGCTTTGGCCGGAGTGCGCGAGTCCGCTACAATGCCGTGTTTTTTCATGACGATCTCCGGCACGCCGCCGTGCGCAACGGCGAGCCGCAGTACCGGAATCGCAATCGGGGAGTGCCAAGAATGAATCGCACGTTGTTCGCCGTCCTGGCGACCGCGGCCCTGGTGGCCGGCATCGCGCCAGCGGCCGCGCAAGAAGCCGCCAAGGGCAAGCCGGATCTCGCGAAAGCCAAGCAATTCGCCGAGACGGTCTGCGCCGCGTGCCACGGCGCCGATGGCAACAGCACCATTCCCGCCAATCCGAACCTCGCCGGGCAGGGCGCGGAGTATATCAGCCGCCAACTCGACCACTTCAAGTCGGGGATCCGCCCGAATGCCATCATGCAGCCCATGGCGGGGATGCTCACCCCCCCGGACATGGTCGCCATGGGCATCCTCTTCGCGCAGCAGAAGCCCAAGCCCGGTGCCGCCAAGGATGCGGCGCTCGCCGCGCAAGGACAAAGCCTCTTCCGCGGCGGCGATGCCGCCACCGGAGTGCCTGCCTGTGCGGCGTGCCACTCCCCCAACGGCGCCGGCATTCCCCCGAGCTTCCCGCGCCTTGCCGGTCAGCACGCCGAATACACGCTCGCACAGCTGAAGGCGTACGCCTCCGGCCAGCGCGGCGCCGACCCCGGCGGCAAGGATACGAACGGCCGGATCATGGCGACCATCGCGCGGCGCATGAGCGAGGCGCAGATGCAGGCGGTCGCCGACTACGCGGCCGGATTGCGCTAGGGCAGCCTGGCGGGCCGGCACCGGACCCGGGCAGTCGTGCCCTGCCGCACCGACGGGGCGCCGCTGCCGAGCGCCGTCCGCGGCCGCTCGCCTTGCAACGATCGGCGTCGCCATTCGTGACCGACGCGACCGTCGCTTCGCTGCATCTGTACCCGGTCAAGGGTTGTGCTGGTCTTGAACTGGCCGCCGCGCAGGTCGTCACCACAGGCCTCGCGACGTCAGGCGTCGCCGATCGCGAGTGGATGGTCGTCGATGCCGAGGGACGCTTCGTCACGCAACGGGAATTCCCGCGCCTCGCGCAGGTCCGGACGCGCGTCGACGCCGATCGCCTGTGGCTCGCCACGCCCGACGCGCCACCGCTCGTCGTGCAGCGACCGACCGCGGCAACCTCACGCGAGGTGGTCGTCTGGCGCAGTCACGTGCGCGGCATCGATGCCGGCGACGACGCCGCGCGCTGGCTCTCCACCTGGCTCGGCCATGCGGTGCGCCTGGTGCGCTTCGACCGCAGCGTCGTGCGGCCGTGCAACCCCGAGTACGCCGGGACGTCCGGCGCGCACACGTACTTCGCGGACGGCTATCCGATCCTGGTGATCGGCGCCGCCTCGCTCGCCGACCTCAACGCTCGACTGGTCGCTCGCGCCGAGCCGGCGCTGCCGATGGATCGCTTCCGGCCGAGCATCGTGCTGGCCGGGCTCGATGCCTTTGCCGAGGATCACATCGAGACGTTCACGATCGGCGAGGTGGTCCTGCGTGCGGTCAAGCCGTGCATCCGCTGCCGGGTCACGACGATCGACCAGGTCAGCGCCACGGTGGGCAGCGAGCCGTTGCGCACGCTCGCCGACTACCGCATGGATCCCCGCTTCGACGGCATCGCCTTCGGCGTCAACGCGATCGTCGTGCGCGAAGGCCCCCTTGCTCCCGGCGCCGCGGTAACCGTCGACTGGCGCTTTTGACGCTCGCCGACGCCGTGACAGCCGGTCAGGGCTGCACCGCGCACAGTACGGGGTAGAGCGGTCCCGGTCCGTAGCCTTCGGCGATCCACGTCGGCGAGTGCGCCATCTGCTCGCTCGTCACCCGCTCCATCGTGTAGCGGTGGCCGCCGGTCGTGCGATTGAAGTAGCGATACACGGGCGCAGTGCCGGCGGGACACTGGCCCGAGGCGGGGTTGGGCAGCGGCGTGTAGAACGCCGCCGGCGTTTCGAGGAGCCAGGCCGCGGCGTACACCGCCAGCGTTTGTGCACACTCGGCGGGGCTCGCCGAATAGAAGTGCGCGACGCCGCTGCCGGCGGCGCTGTAGAGCCGGCATACCGGATTCGCGCCCGCCACCGGATTCGCATAGACGAGGAAGCGTAGCCCCGTGCGCACCCAGCCGACGGTGCGGCCGGAATCGAGGTTCGCGATTTCCGCCGGCGCCGTCGTCAGGAAATAGCGATCGAGCATGGCGTGATGGAACTCGACCGCGACGGCGACGCCCGCGGGGTTCGCGGCCGCCGGCGTGAGGTACTCGCGCACGAGCGGCAGCATCACCTCCAGCCGCGAAAAATAATCGGGATCGGCGGGGCGGCTGCAGGTGGACAGCCCGCCGTACAGGGCACCGCGCACCTCGTAGCCCGCAGCACCAAGGGTGGCGAGAAGGCCGCCGCTGCTGCCGCCTTCGGTGACCCCCGCGCTCCACGCGACCTGCGTGAAATCGGCGTCGACGAGGTCGTCGATGAGCCGCAGGACCCCGGTGACCGTACCGTGGTTGGCCTTGAGCAAATCGCCCTTGGGGTGATGCAGCGAAACGACCGGCGTTCCGACGGCGACCGGCTCCGCGCGCCACGCGGCGAGCCGCGTGCCGGCCGGCGGCACTTCGTCGAGACGCACGAGCGACCAGTCGTTGTCCTGGCTGCGACCGAGGAGCGTGCCGCCACCGGTCAACTGGATGAACGGCGGCACGCCCTGCGTACCGCAGCCAACTGCGGCAAAGAGCCAGAAGCTCACGATGCTGCGCGCGGCCGCCATCGAGTCGATGCAGTGATCGGCGGTGAGGAGATACGGGGTGTTGCTGTCGGCGCTATCGTTGAGCAGCGTTCCGCTGCATACGTACGAGAGCCCACGATCGCCGACGAACACGAGCTTCGCCACCGACCGGGCGAGCGTCTGCAATGCCGGATCACCGGCGGCCGCACATGCGGCATCGACGTTGCAGGAAGCCGCGAACCCGATACCCGAGGCGCGCATCACCGCAGCCTCCGGCGCGGCCAGGTCACTGCTGCCGATCACCAGATGCGCGACGCGGGGGATGGTCAGCGTGGCCGCGCCGAGGTCGGCATCGGGTCGCGCGTCGAACTCGACCAGCGCGGTGTCGCCGTCGATGACCGGCGTCCACAGCACGGCTTCGCGACGTGCCGCCTGCGCGATCTCGCTCGCGGCAAATGCCGCTGCGGCTTCGGTACTGGTCGCGCCGGCCACGCGGACGGTCAGGCCCTCTACCGGTGACGACAGCGCGAGCGCCACCCGCAGGGCGCGGGCCGCCGGCGACGTCACCGCGAGCCGCGCCACCCGCGTGCCGTCGGTCGTCGTGCTCCAGGCGAGATCGTGCAACGCGATCGCAAGATCGACCGGGCGCGGATAGCCGATGGCGAGCGGCTGCCCACGCAGCCCCCGCGTCGCGGCCAGCGCCTGCCGATTGTGGGCGCTCATTGCGGCCGCATCGCCGATGGCGGGCGGCGGAAGGGCGATACGGCGCACGTCTGCCCCGGCCGGCAATTGCAGGCGGCCGGGCCGGGTCGCGGCCACTGGTTGCACGGCCGCGCCCGCGGCGGCAACCGGCGACGGCACGGCGCGCGCCGCCGGCGCGCTGGTGGTCGCCGCCACCGGCGTGCTCACGGCAACGAGGAATCCGATCGACAGGATGGAGATGGCAAGGCGCATCGGTCGTGGCCCGCCGTGGACCCGGCGAGCGGCGTCGGGCATGGTGGCGGTGGATTCTTTCGAGTCTAGCGGTCGGCGATGGTTCCGGGGCGGTCCGCGCACCGATGGCTACGCAAGGCCCGCGAGGCAGGCAGCCAGCGAGGCCTGCCAGGACGGCAGGGGGACGCCGAACGTCGCCTGGAAGCGCTCGGTGCCCAGCACGCCGTAGGCCGGCCGCCGCGCCGGCGTCGGATACTGGGCCGTGGTGATCGGCAGTACCCGCGGCCGCGCGGCGTCACCGACAATCGCCTTGGCGAAACCGTACCAGGTGGTGGCCCCGGTTGCGCTCAGATGGTAGAGCCCGGCGCGGCGCGCCAGCGCCGGCAAGCCCATCGCGACGATTCCCGCCGTCGCCTGCGCCAACGCGCGCGACCAGTTCGGAGTGCCCGTCTGGTCGGCGACGATCGTGAGCTCGTCGCGCTCGGCCGCAAGCCGGCGGATCGTGCGCAGGAAATTGTGGCCGGTGAGGCCGTACACCCAGCTCGTGCGCAGGACGATGGCGTGCGCGCCGCTTGCGGCGATCGCCACCTCGCCTTCGAGCTTGCTCGCCCCGTACACATTGAGCGGGGCGGTGGCGTCCTCCTCGGTGTAGGGCATGCTCGCCCGGCCGTCGAAGACGTAGTCGGTCGAATAGTGGATGAGGATCGCATCCAGGCGGCGCACTTCCTCGGCCAGGATCGCCGGCGCCCGGGCATTCACGGCAAACGCCGCGTCGCGCTCACCCTCGGCACGATCGACCGCGGTGTACGCCGCGGCATTGACGACGAGGTCGGGGGCGACCTCGCGCACGATGCGTACGAGCGCATCGGCGTCGGCGAGATCGAGCGCGGCCCGATCGACCGCGACGACGTCACCGTGCGCCGGGAGCAGCGTCGCAAGTTCGCCGCCGACCTGCCCGCCGACGCCGGTCACCAGGATGCGCGGGCGCTGCGTGGCGCGCATGGCGGGCCTACGCGTAGGTGTCGGCGCGGGCGAGCGGAACGCCGGCAGCGTCCTTCGCAGCCAGCGTCGGCGGGCCGGCCAGCGGCCAGTCGATGGCGAGCGCCGGATCGTTCCACAGGAGCGTGCGCTCGTGCTCCGGATACCAGTAATCGGTCGTCTTGTAGAGGAACTCCGCGTCCTCCGAGACGACGAGGAAGCCGTGTGCGAAGCCCGGCGGCACCCATAGCATCTTCCGGTTGGTGGCGGACAGCGCCACCGCGACGTGCCGGCCGAAGCGAGGCGAACTGCGCCGCAGATCGACGACGACGTCGAGAACCTCGCCAGCGATCACCCGCACGAGCTTCCCCTGCGCATGCTCGATCTGGTAGTGCAATCCGCGCAGCACGCCGCGACGCGAGCGCGAGTGATTATCCTGCACGAACTCGACGTCGAGCCCCGCCGCCGCGAACGCCCGGCGATTCCAGCTCTCGTAGAAGAAGCCGCGCTCGTCGCCGAACACGCGCGGCTCGATCACCAGGACTTCGGGAAGCACGAGCGGGGTCAGTTGCATGGCGGCGAAGACAGGGGCGCGGTGGTCGGAAGCGGAAGGGACTGGCGGCGGCAACGTCACCGGAACGCGCCGGGCGGGGCGGTTCAGCGCCGCCCGCCGTCGCGCAGCAAGGCGAGGAGGTACTGTCCGTAACCGCTCCGGGTGAGCGCGCCACCGAGCGCCTCGAACGCGGCGTCGTCGATGTAGCCCAGGCGCCAGGCGATCTCCTCGGGACAGGCGATCTTCAGGCCCTGCCGTCGCTCGAGGGTCGCGATGTACTGCGCCGCCTCGAGGAGCGACTCGTTGGTTCCGGTATCGAGCCAGGCCATCCCGCGTCCGAGGACCTCGCAGGACAGGGCGCCCTGCGCGAGATACGCCCGGTTGACGTCGGTGATCTCCATTTCGCCTCGCGGCGAGGGTTCGAGGTCGCGCGCGATGTCGAGCACGCGGTTGTCGTAGAAGTAGAGGCCGGTCACCGCGTAACGCGAACGCGGATGCGCCGGCTTTTCTTCGAGCGAGAGCATGCGGCCGCTCGCATCGAATTCCGCGACCCCGTAGCGCTCGGGATCGGCGACCGGGTAGGCGAACACGGTGGCCCCGTCGGCGCGCGCATTGGCGCGCTCGAGCTGCGGCTGCAGGTCGTGGCCGTGGAAGATGTTGTCGCCCAGGACCAGCGCGCTCGCGTCGCGACCGACGAAATCGCGACCGATGATGAAGGCCTGCGCGAGACCCTCGGGCGCGGGCTGCACCGCGTAGGAAATGGCGAGCCCCCAGCGCTCGCCGTCGCCCAGGAGTTGCCGGAAGCGCGGCGTGTCCTCCGGGGTGGAGATGAGGAGAATCTCGCGGATTCCGGCCAGCATCAGCGTCGACAAGGGATAGTAGATCATCGGCTTGTCGTACACCGGCAGAAGCTGCTTGCTCACGACCTGCGTCACCGGGTGCAGGCGGGTGCCCGAGCCACCGGCAAGGATGATGCCCTTGCGCGCCGTGCCGCCGGGCTGGTTCTTGGTCGTCGCCTTCATCGTCGCCGGACCCTGGCTCGTGCTACGCGGCGTAGTGCCGCGCCACCCACTGCCGATACTCGCCGCTCGTCACGTCGGCGAGCCACTGCGGATGGTCGACGTACCAGCGCACCGTGCGCTCGATCCCGGTGGCGAAGGTCTCGCGCGGCGACCAGCCCAATTCGCCGCGGATCTTGGTGGGATCGATCGCATACCGGCGATCGTGGCCCGGGCGATCCTTGACGTAGGTGATCTGCGCCGCGTAGTCGGGTCCGGGCCGGCACGCGGCCACCGCCGCGCAGACCGCGCGCACGACGTCGATATTGGTCATCTCGGCATTGCCGCCGATGTTGTACGTGGCACCCGGCGTGCCGCGCGCGAGGACCGTGCGGATCGCTGCGCAATGATCACCGACGTAGAGCCAGTCGCGCACGTTGAGGCCATCGCCGTACACGGGCAGCGGCTTGCCGGCGAGCGCGTTGACGATCATGAGCGGTATGAGCTTCTCGGGAAACTGCAGCGGCCCATAGTTGTTCGAGCAGTTGGTGGTGAGTGTCGGCAGCCCGTAGGTGTGGTGATACGCGCGCACCAGATGGTCGGCGCCCGCCTTCGATGCCGAGTAGGGGCTGTTCGGCGCATACGCGGTGGTCTCCGCGAAGCCCGCAGCGTCCGGTGCGAGCGAGCCGTAGACCTCGTCGGTCGACACGTGCAGGAAGCGGAAGGCGGCCCGCTCGGCGGCGGGGAGTTCCGACCACCAGGCGCGCGCGGCGTCGAGCAGCACGAAGGTGCCGACGATATTGGTCTCGATGAATGCCGCCGGTCCGTGAATCGAGCGGTCGACGTGCGACTCGGCGGCGAAATTGACGATGGCGTCCGGGCGGTGCTCGCGCAGCAACGCCGTCACCTGCGCGGCATCACCGATGTCGCCGCGCACCAACACGTGGCGCGGATCGTCGGCGAGACTCGCGAGATTGCCGGGATTGCCGGCGTAGGTCAGCTTGTCGAGGTTGACGACCGCCTCGCCGGTGGCGGCGATCCAGTCGAGCACGAAATTGGAGCCGATGAAGCCGGCGCCGCCGGTGACGAGAAGCATGGGGTGAGCGGCGTAGCCGCCGTCGCAATGACCGGGGCGCATTCTACCAGCGCCGCCGGTGCGGTCCCAGGTGGGACCCGGTCAGACGCGATGGAAGTCGCGATACCACGCGACGAAGCGCGCGAGGCCTTCGGCGAGCGGCGTGTGCGGCGCGAAGCCGGTGGCGGCGGCAAGGCGCGTGATCGACGCCCGCGTGGCGGGGACGTCGCCCGGCTGCATGGGGACCAAGTCGCAGATCGGCTCGCGGCCGAGTGCATGAGCGAGCGCGGCGATGAAATCGCCGAGCGCCACTGCCTCGCTGTTGCCGATGTTGTACAGCGCCGCCGGTACGCCGTCGCCGCTGGCGGGCGGCTGCACCAGCACGCGGGCCACGCCTTCGACGATGTCGTCGATGTAGGTGAAGTCGCGCTCCATGCGTCCTTCGTTGAAGACGCGGATCGGCTGGCCGGCGAGGATGGCGCGCGCGAAGAGCATCGGCGCCTGGTCGGGGCGGCCCCAAGGGCCGTACGCGGTGAAGAAGCGCAGGCCCGTGACGGGAATGCGGAAGAGGTGCGCGTAGCTGTGCGCCATCAGCTCGTTGGCGCACTTGGTGGCGGCGTACAGGCTCACCGGTCGATCGACGCGCTGCTCCTCGGAGAACGGCAGGGTGTGCGATGCGCCGTACACCGACGAGCTCGACGCGTACACCAGGTGCGCGACGCGCGCATGGCGGCAGCCCTCGAGGACGTGGCCGAAGGCGACGAGGTTATCGCGCAGGTACGCCTCGGGGTGCTCGATGGAATGGCGGACGCCGGGCTGCGCCGCGAGATGGATCACGTGCGTGAAGTCGCCGTCACAGAAGAGCCGCGCGGTGGGTCGGGGCTCCGCGAGATCGCCCTGGATGAAGGCAAAGCCGGCGGCGTCGCGCAGCGTGGCAAGGCGGGCGCGCTTCAGCGCGACGTCGTAGTAGGGCGAGAAATTATCGACACCGGTCACCCGCAGACCGCGCGCGAGCAGCACGCGTGCGGTGTGCATGCCGATGAAGCCGGCGACGCCGGTGACGAGGACGTGCATGACGAGCGTGCTCCGCGTTCGATTCAGCGAGCCTTGGCGGCTGCCAGCGCGCGCAGCTTGACGTACTTGAGGAAGCTCGCGAAAGCACCGATCGCGATGTGCGCGAACCCGGCCGTGCCGTCGAGGAATCCGCGCTTCAGGACGTAGAAACGAAAGAATCGCGCGACCGGCGAGAAGGCGATGCGCGCGCCGCTCACGGTCGCACCACTCGCGTGCAGCGCCTGTGCTTGCAGCGTCGTATAGCGGTTCTGCTTCGCGACGTACGCCTCGATCGACTCGGCCGACTCGTGCAGCAGATCCCCCGCGAGGCGCAGCACCGGCCCTTGCGCGATCACCTTCTCGTGCACCGGGTCGTCCGACCAACGCGCCCGGCGGCGATCGAAGAGCCGCAGGTTCCAGTCGGGATAGCCCTCGCCGTGCGCGAGCCAGCGGCCAAGAAAACGGTTGCGACGCGCGATCGCGTAGCCGGTCGCGGCGGGGGGGCCACCGGCAAACGCCGCGCCGATCGCCGCGGCGAGCGGAGCCGAGACGCGCTCGTCGGCATCGATGCACAGCACCCAATCGTGCCGCGCCTGCGCGACCGCGAAATTCTTCTGCGGCCCGTAGCCCTCCCAATCGTGGGCGATGACCCGGGCGCCGGCGCGCTGCGCGATCGCTACGGTATCATCGCGGCTGCCCGAATCGACCACCACCGCTTCCGCCGCGAACGGCGCGGAAGCGAGGCACGCAGCGAGTTCCTGCGCGGCGTCGCGGGTGATCACAATGAGCGAGAGGGGGAGCGATTCGGACATGCGTGGCGCAGCCCGGCGTGAGGTGTGGCGAATGACGAACGGGCTGCCGCGGATTCTACGTGGTTTGTCGCAGCGCGGACGACGTCGGCACTCGCGCACCGTCACGATGATCGCGAACCGGTTGCGGGGTGCCCTGACGTTCCGGGTGCCCCGATGAGCGGTCCCGCGCTCCTCGTCGTGCGCCCCTCGTCGCTCGGCGACATCGTGCACGCACTCGCGCTCGTGTCCGACGTCGAGGCGCAGGTGCCTGGTGCCGCGATCGACTGGGTCGCCGAGGAGGCGTTCGCACCGCTGGTGGCACTCGACCCGCGGATCCGGCGTGTGGTGCCGCTCGCGTTACGCCGCTGGCGGCGGCGGCCGCTCGCGCCGCAGGCCCTGCGCGAATGGCGCGGCTTCGCCGCCGATCTGCGCGCGTACCGCTACGACGTGATCCTCAACCTGCAGGAGCAGTTCAAGGGAGCACTGGTGGCGAGGCTCGCGCGGGGGCGCCGTCACGGCCTCCATTGGCGCAGCATCCGCGAGCCGATCGCCACCCTCGTCGACGACGTGCACCACGTCGTCGCGCGCGACCAGCACTTCATCGACAAGGCGCGTGCACTTGCCGCCGCTGCACTGGGCTACGAGGTGCGCGGCGCTCCTCGCTGGCAACTCGCGCCTCCGCTGCCTGGACCGCTGGCCCCGGCCGGACCGTACGTGCTCGCGCTGCACGCCACGAGTCGCGCTGACAAGCTGTGGCCAGAGGAGGCGTGGCGGAGCCTGATCGCGCGCTTTGCGCAGGCAGGCTTCAGCGTGCTGCTGCCGTGGGGCGACGAAGCCGAGCGCGCGCGCAGCGAGCGGCTGGCGCTGGCCGCACCAACCGCCGTCGTCCCGCCGCGGCGTTCGCTCCCGGAGATGGCGGCGCTGGCGCGCCACGCCGACGTCGTCGTTGGCGTCGACACCGGCCTCACGCATCTGGCCGCCGCCCTCGGTACACCGACGGTGGCGATCTTCACCGCGACCGATGCCGCGCTCGCCGGCGTGGCGCGTGCCGGCAGCCACGCCGAGGACCAGGGCGGCGGTGGGCGCGTGCCGGGCGTCGACGACGTGCTCGCCGCGATCGCCCGCGTCCGGCGCCGGGCACCCCGCTGCTGAAGGCAGGACGTGCGATTCGCCTACCGGCTGCTGTGGTGGATCGCCCTGCCGCTGCTGCCGTTGCGGCTGTGGTGGCGCGGACGCCGCGAGCCCGGCTATCGGCGACTGGTCGGCGAGCGCTTCGGCGTCTACGGCGCCGCCTCGCCGCAGGCCCGCGACGTCGTGTGGGTGCACGCCGTGTCGCTCGGCGAGACCCGCGCCGTGACCCCGCTCGTCCGGCGTATTCTCGATGAACGTCCAGGCGCGACGATCCTCCTCACCCACATGACCGCCACCGGGCGCGCGGCCGGTGCCGAGCTCGCTGGACCCCGCGTAGTGCAGGCGTGGCTGCCCTACGACGTCCCGTTCGCGGTCAATGCCTTTCTCGGCCGCTTCACGCCAAGGATCGGGCTCCTCATGGAGACCGAGGTGTGGCCCACGCTGGTTGCCGCCTGTACCCGGCGGCGCCTGCCGCTCGTCCTCGTCAATGCGCGGCTGTCGGCACGCTCGCTCGCCGGCTACCAACGCATCCACTCGCTGTCCGAGCCGGCGTTCGCTGCGTTGCGTGCCGCCTACGCGCAAACCGAGGCCGACGCCGCGCGCTTGCACGAGGCCGGAGTGCGCGACGTGCACGTCACCGGCAACGTGAAATTCGACCTCGCGCCGCCCGCCGACACCGCGACGCGGGCGGCCGAGTTGCGTGCGCGCATCGGCACGCGACCGGTGTGGGTGGCCGGCTGCACGCGGGAGCGCGAGGAGGCGTTGATCCTCGACGCGATCGCCGCCGCGACGCTGCCGCCCGGCACCCTCACCATCATCGTGCCACGTCATCCGCAGCGCTTCACGGACGTCGCGCAGCTCCTCGACGCGCGCGGCGTCGGCTACGTGCGCCGCAGCGCGGCGCGCGACGTTCCGGCGACGACGCCGATGCTCCTCGGCGATTCGCTCGGCGAGCTCGCCGCGTACTACGCGGCCGCCGACGTCGCCTTCGTCGCCGGCAACCTCGTCCCGCTCGGCGGCCACAATCTCATCGAGGCCATCGCGGCCGGGGCCCCCACCCTCGTGGGGCCGCACACCTTCAATTTCGCGGAAGCGGCGCGCGAGGCGGTGGCGTGCGGCGCGGCGCGGCGCGTGGGCAACGCTGACGAACTGGTGCGTGAGGTCGCGCTGCTGCTCGCCGATCCCGCGCAGCGCGAGCGCATGCGTGCTGCCGGCACCGCCTTTCTCGCGACCCACCGCGGCGCCACCGAGCGCCTGTGGCGCGAGCTCAGCCGTTCAATCGACGGTTGAGGTCCTCGACGTCGCGCTCGTTCAGAGTGCCCACCGCGGCCTTCAGCCGCAGCACGGCGAGGAGGTACTGGAAATACGCATTGGCGAGATCGCGGCGCGTCTGGAAGACGTTCTGGCGAACGTTGAGCACGTCGAGGTTGGTGCGAATCCCGACCTCCTGCCCGAGGATGTTCGATTGCAATGCGACCTCGGCCGAGGCCACCGCCTGCTCGAATGCCTTGACCCCCGCGGCCGCGCTGTTGATCCCGTAGTAGCCGTCCTGGGCGTTCTGGATCGCCTGGCGCGTCGCCCCCTCCAGGTCGGCGCGCGACTTGTCCTGGAGCGAAATCGCCTCGCGGACCTTCGAGCTCACGAATCCGCCCTGGTAGATCGGCACGTTGACGACCACGCCCAGCAGCGCCGTGCGGGAATTACCCGAGTAATTGGTCGTCGGCGACCCGCTCGACGCCTGCGCGCCGGCGCTGGCGACGAGGTCGAGCGTGGGCAGGTGGCCGGCTCGGGCCCGATCGACCTCGAGCGAGGCGATGTCGTAGTTCGATCGCGCGACGCGGATCTGCAGGTTCTCCTGCCGGGCCCGCTCGACCCAGTAGTCGACGTTGTTGGGCTCGGGCAGCGGCGGCTCGAAGCCGCGTCCGAGCCGGACGAGCGCCTTCGGCACCCGACCGATGATCGCCGCCAGCGCCGTACGCCGGCGCTCGAGATCGTTGCGCGCCTGGATCTCGGTGGCCACGATCGAGTCGTAGCGCGCCTGCGCTTCGTTGGTGTCGGTGATGGTGGCAGTGCCTACCTCGAAATTGCGCTTGGCCTGCGCGAGCTGCTCGGCGACCGCAAGCTTCTGCTGCTCGGCGAGCTCGACGTTGAACTCGGCGAGCAGTACGTCGAAATAGGCGATCGCCGTGCGCAGGATCAGGTCCTGTTGGGCGAGACCCAGCGTGAAATCGGACTGCGTGACCTGCACGCGAGCCTGATCGAGCGCCACGACGTACCCCGGGCGGTACAACGCCTGCGACGCCGAGAAGGTGAGGTTGCCGAGCCCGTATTGCTGCGAGGTGTTGATGCTCGGCGACGTATTGAGCGTGCCGTCGTAGGAATTGGCATTGGCCTGGCCAGCGGCGGACAGCTGCGGCAGCAGCGCCGAACGCGCCTGCGGCACGCGCTCCTGCGTCGCCTCCCACAGCGAACGGGCGCTGGCAAGCGCAGGATCCTGCCGTTGCGCCTCGCGATAGACCTGCAGCAGATCCTCCGCGGCAGCGGTGCCGGCGAAAATGACGAGCGTCGCCGCCACGACGGCACGGCGGGCGACGGTGAGGGTGCAGAATCTGGTCATGACCGTTCTCGAGTGCGTCGCGGGGTATCGCAGCGTCACGTCGGTTCGTCGGGAGTCAGTAGCGGGGCATGGCGGGATCGACGGCACGCGCCCACGCATCGACCCCACCTTCCAGGTTGTGGATCCGGGCGAAACCGTGATGGGCGAGCCACAGCGCAGCCTGCGCACTGCGCGCGCCATGATGGCAGACGAGCACGAGGTCGCGCCCGGTGGGCAGTTCGTCGAGGTGCGTGGGCAACTCGCGCAGCGGGATCGAGCGGGAGCCCTCGATGCGGCAGCGCGCGAATTCCCATGGCTCGCGAACATCGACGACGACAGGCGCCTCGCGGGCAGCATCGGCGCGCCAGGCGGCGAGCTCGGCGGGGGCCATGCGCCCGATCATCAGAACGTGAATCGCGACGGCGTCGCGGCGTTCTTGAGCGGCGCGACGATCGTCTCGAAGAGATCGGTCGTGACCCGCGCCCCGGGTGCGGTCCAGGTGACGAGCCGCGCGGTCATCGCCGGCGCCTCGCCGACGATCGCGAAGACCCGGCCATTCGGCTTCAACTGCGCAGCGAAGCGCTCGGGCAAAAGCGGCGTCGAGCCGGTCAGCACGATCACGTCGTAGCTATCGTTGCCCCAGCCGCGCGCGCCGTCGCCGACCTCGCCGCGAACGTTGGTGAATCCATGTTCGGCGAGCCGCGCCGCCGCCGCGCCCGCCAGCGCCGGATCGATCTCGACGGTGGTCACTTGCGCCGCACGGCTGGCCAGCAACGCGCTGAAGTAGCCGCTGCCGGTGCCGATCTCGAGGACCGCCTCGCTCGGCTGTACCTTGAGCGCCTGCAGGACGCGCGCCTCCACCTTGGGCGCCCACATCCGCTGTCCGCCGGGCAGCGGCAACTCGAGGTCGGCGAAGGCGAGCGCGCGATGCGCCGGCGGCACGAAGTCCTCGCGACGCACGACGAAGAGGAGATCGAGGACGCCCTGGTCGAGAACGTCCCAGGGTCGGATCTGCTGCTCGACCATGTTGAAGCGGGCTTGTTCGAGATCCATCGTGACGGCAGGCGGCGCGCCGGAAAGGCGAACGTGACGGGAAGCGAGGCCCGCCATTATCGCACGCCGAGGTGGCGCGGATCGGCGTCGGGCGACGGGGGATGCTTCCTCGCGTGCCGCGCGGCGCCGCGCGCCTTGCGCCGCTCGGCCCACTCGTCCAGGTAGGTGTAGAGCACCGGCACCACCACCAGCGTCAGCAGCGTCGAAGTGATCACGCCCCCGATGATCGCGCGGCCCATCGGCGCCTGCGTCTCCCCGCCCTCGCCCACGCCCAGCGCGAGCGGCAGCATGCCGCCGATCATCGCGGCGGTCGTCATGAGAATCGGCCGCAGACGTACCTGTCCCGCCTGCATCAGCGCATCGCGCAGCGCGGCCCCGGCGCGCCGCGCCCGATTGGCGAAGTCGACGAGCAGGATGGCGTTCTTGGTCACGAGCCCCATCAGCATGATGAAGCCGATCATCGAGAAGATGTTGAGGGTGGTGCCGGTGAGCATCAGCGCCGAGAACACGCCGATGAGCGACAGCGGCAGCGAGGCCATGATCGCCAGCGGCTGCAGGAAGCTCGCGAACTGCGAGGCCAGGATGAGATAGATGAAGACCACCGCGAGCGCCAGCGCCGCCATCGCCGCCTGGAACGAGTCCTGCATCTGCTCCTGCTGGCCGCGCACCGAGAAGCGATATCCCGGCGGCAGCGCGGTGGCGGCGATGATCTTGTTGACGTCGTTGCCGACGTCACCCGCCGGGCGCCCCTGCGCGCCAGCGAATATCGCCACCCGCCGCATGAGCTCCTCGCGGCGAATCGTCTGCGGGCTCGACGTGTCCACGATCTCGGCGACCTGGCGCAGCGGCACCATGCGCAACTCACCGTCGGGGCCGCGCTTGTTGGTGGTGAGGTAGAGGTTCGCGAGATCGCTCGCGAGCTGGCGCCGATCTTTCGCGAGCCGCACGTTCACCTCGTAGTTCTGGGCGTCGGGACCGAGCCAATAGCTCACGGTATCGCCGGCGAGGAGCGGTCGCAGCGTATCACCGACCTGCTGCACGGTGATACCCAGATCGGCGGCAGCGGCGTTGTTGAGGCGCACCGACAACGCCGGGTTGGCCGGCTTCTCGGACAGTTCGAGATCGGCGATGCCGGGGACCGTGGCCAGCCGCGCCTTGAGTTCGGTGGCGAGCCGGGTGAGCGTTTCGGGATCGGGCCCCAGGATGTTGACGAAGATCGGCCGGTTGAAGCCGACGGTGAGCTCGACACCGGGAATGGGGCGCAGCTTCTCGCGAATCGCCTTCTCGAGATCGAACTGCGAGCGGCGGCGATCCTCGCGGTCGACGAGCTTCAGGTTGACGCGTGCGTAGTTGCGGCCCTCGTCGGTGCCGACCGTGGTCATCACCAGAGCGATCTCCGGAAAGAACTTCAGCGCCGCCTCGACCTGCCGGACCTTGCTGTCGGTGTATTCGAGGCTGCTGCCGACCGCGGTATTGAGGCGCAACGAAATGAAGCTCTCGTCCTGCTGCGGCACGAACTCGGTACCGATCAGGGGGACCAGCGCGAAGCTCCCCACGAATGCCGCAAAGGAGATCGTGAGGACCGTCTTGCGATGGGCGAGCGCCCACGCGAGGATCTCGCCGTAGACCTCGTGCACCCATTCGATCCCGCGCTCGACGGCGTCCATGAACCGGCCCATCCATGGGAAGCGCCGGTAGCGCTCGCCCGGCGGGTCGTGCCACACCGAGGAGAGCATCGGGTCGAGCGTGAAGCTCACGAAGAGCGACACCAGCACGGCGACCGCGACGGTCACGCCGAACTGGAAGAAGAAGCGCCCGATGATGCCGCTCATGAAGGCGATCGGCACGAAGACGGCGACGATCGCAAAGGTGGTGGCCATCACCGCGAGGCCGATCTCGTCGGTGCCCTCGCGCGCCGCGGTCCGGTGATCCTTGCCCATCGCCAGATGGCGGACGATGTTCTCGCGCACGACGATCGCATCGTCGATGAGGAGGCCGATGCACAACGACAGCGCCATCAGCGTGAGGAAATTGAGCGAGAAATTGAAGGCGTACAGCGCGATGAACGTCGTGATCACCGCGATCGGCAGCGTGAGACCGGTGATCACCGTGCTGCGCCAGCTGTGCAGGAAGAGGAACACGATGAGGACGGTGAGGATCGCGCCCTCGATGATCGTGCTCTTGACCCGCGTCACGCTCTTCGCCACGCTGTCGCCGGCATTGCGCACGACGGCGATCTCGACGTCGGCGGGGATGCGCTTGCGCAGTTCCGCGACGGCCTTCAGCACGCCGGCGCCGGTCTCGACGATGTTGGCGTCCTGCGCCTTCAGGATGTCGAGCGTGATCGCCGGCCGGCCGTTGATGCGGGCGAGCGACGTCTCCTCCTTCTCGCCGTCGATGACGTCAGCGACCTGCGCGAGGTAGACCGGGCCGCCGCCCTGCTGCGCGACGATGATGCGGCCGAATTGCGCAGGCTCCTTGATCTTGCCCTCGATGCGCACCATGCGGTCGGTCGACCCGCGCGACAGACGCCCTGCGGGCACGTCCTGATTGGCGATGCGGACGGCGTTCATCACCTGATCGACGCCGATGCCGAAGGCCGACAGCGCGTGCGGCTTGATCTGCACGAGGATCTGCCGCGTGACCTTGCCGGAGGCGTCGATGCGCGCGACCCCCGGCACGTTCTCCAGCCCCTTGATGATCGTCTGGTCGGTGAGCGAGGTGAGTTCGCGCAGGTCGGTGGTTTTCGACATCACGGCGAGCGACACCACCGGCTCCTGATTCTCGGTGTCGGCGCGCACGACGAGCGGCTCCTTGACGTCGCGCGGGAAGCTCGGGCGAACCACGGCGACCTTGTCGCGCACGTCCTGCATCGCCCGCATCATGTCGGTGTCGAGGCGGAATTCGATGAACACCGAGCTCACGCTTTCCGCGGTGAACGAGCGGACGAGCTTGACGCCCGAGACGCCATTGACTGCATTCTCGATCGGCTTCGTCACGTCGATCTCGACCGCCTCGGGCGACGCGCCGGGATACACCGTCTGCACGACGAGGAACGGCAGCGTGACGTCGGGCATCGCCTCGACGCGCAGCCGCGCGTACGAGAAGAGGCCGAGCACGGTCAGCGCCACCATGACCATGGTCGCGAACACGGGGTTATTGATGGAGACGCGGGTGATCCACATGGCGGGAATCGGGGATCGGGGATCGGGGATCGGGGATCGGAGATCGGGAATCGGGGATCGGGAATCGGGGATCGGGGTCGGGAGCCTCGCGTGCGGACACCCAAGGCGGGCGCTACGACGGCTTCTGCACGCCGTTGCGCTCGCGGATCGCGGTGTCGTTCGCCTTCGGTGGCGCAGCTTGGTCGGCCTTCACGAGCGCCGGGGCGCCCTCCTTCAGGTTGTCGAAGCGCGCGGCCAGCACGCGGAGGTCGGACGGCAACGCGGTCTTGATCTCGACGCGCCCCGATTCCTCGTCGCGCCGCCCCACGATGACCGTGCGCCGGACGAGCTTGCCATCGTCGAGGGCCCATACGTAGGTCTGCCCGCCATCGTTACGTACCGCGGCGGCGGGCAGCGACAGCGCCGGCGTGCTCGCGGCGAGCACGATGCGTCCGGTCGCGAACATGCCGCCGCGCAACTCGTGGCCGGTGTTGGGGACGCTCACGAAGACGAGGATCGCGCGGGTGCCGGGTTCGGTGGCCGGATTGATCCGCTCGATGCGTCCGCTGAAGCGTCGGTCGCCGAAGCCGTCGACCCCGAGGTCCACCGCCATTCCTGGCGCGAGCTCCGGGATGTCGACGGCGGGTACCAGCGCCTGGAGCTCGATGTCCTTGAGATCGACGATGGTCACGAGCGGCGCATCGAATGCCACCTTCTCACCCGGCTGCACGTGCCGCTTGGCGACGATCCCGGAGAGCGGAGCGACCGCCTGCGCATCCTTGAGGGCGTTTTGCGCGAGCCGGACCTGCGCTTCGGCGGATTTCACGCTGCCGCGCGTCACGTTGAGCGTCGATTCCGAGCTGTCGAAGGCGGTCTGCGAGATGAAGTTCTGCTTGAGGAGCTTCTGGTTGGTGGCGAGCGTCTTCTCGGCCAGTGCGAGTTGCGCCCGCGCCGATTCGAGCTGGCCCTGGCGCTCGATGAGCTTGGCTTCGAGGTCGGCGGTGTCGACCTTGACGAGCACCTGGCCCGCCTGCACCGGATCACCGTCGCGGACGCTGACCTGGCGCACGTCGCCCGACACCTTGGCCTTGACCGTCGCCTGGTGCACCGGCTGCAACGTGCCCGAGATCGGCAACCAGCGCGCGAGCGGCTTGCGCTCGACGGACACCACGTCGGCCGGCGCGAACTCCAGCGCGACCGGCGCCTGGTCCTTGGCGCGCGCCTCCTCCGCCTTCCGGGCCTGCCGCTGCATGATGGCCATGCCGAAAGCGGCCACCAGGATGGCAACGATCGCCAAAGCCACCGCCCGCTTGCGAGTGATGCGAAACGACATCGATTCTCCCTTTCACCGGCCGCGCCTCGTGGAGCACGCCGGCCTGCCGCCGTCGATCCTGTTTGGATGCAGCGGGCCCAGCTTCCGGATTCGACCCGATCGCGGGCCGTCGCGGCGGATCCGGGCGACCGCCATGCCGCCGGCGCCCGGAACGAGTGCGCCATCGTCACCGCCGCACGTGCGTTCGAGCAACGCCGATGCGACGGGTAGCGGCAAAGCCCGACGAACCGCCCCCGATCGCCGGCGAATGGCCGGCCACGGGCGTGGCCCGCGCAGAAATTGACAGTCTTCCGGCGGCCCGCAATAATATTCCGTTTTTCTCCCGGCGTGGGCATTGCCCCGACGATCCTGCCGGGAGGGATCGCTCAAGCATTGCGCGCCGCCGGTGGGACCGCGAACGAGGCGGCAAGTTTCGTTCCGATCCAAGGCACCACGCTGCGCACGGCGCGCGGCGTCACGAGCGATCCCGCTTGCCGGCGTTTCCTTTCACTGCACACCGATTTCCACCCCCGTATCCAAAGAGGACTCCATGAACATGTCGCGTAAGCTCGGCCTCACTTTCGTGGCCGCAGCGCTCATTGCCGTGTACGGTTGCGGCAAGCAGGAAGAGCCGAAGAAGGCGGAAGCCCCGAAGGCGCCGGCCGCGCCGGTCGAGGAAGTCGTGGTCGTCAAGATCGGCCACGGCGGCCCGCTGACCGGTGGCATCGCCCACCTCGGCAAGGACAACGAGAATGGTGCCCGCCTCGCGATCGAGCAGGCGAACGCCAAGAAGATCAAGTTGGGCGGCAAGGTCGTGCAGTTCGAGCTCATGGGCGAGGACGATCAGGCCGACCCGAAGATGGGGCCGACGATCGCGCAGAAATTCGCGGACGCAAAGGTTGCCGGCGTGGTCGGGCACCTCAATTCCGGCGTCACGATCCCCGCCTCAGCCGTCTACAACCAGGCGGGTATCCCGATGATCTCGGGCTCGGCGACCAATCCCAAGCTGACCGAGCAGGGCTTCAAGGGAATCTTCCGCGTGGTCGGCCGCGACGACCAGCAAGGGCCGGCGGTCGCGCAGTTCCTGGAGTCGATGAAAGTGAAGAAGGTGGCCGTGGTCGACGACGCCACCGCGTACGGCGAAGGTCTCGCCAACGAGGTCGAGAAGACGCTCAAGGCCGGCGGCGTGCAGGTGGTGGCCCGCGAGAAGACCAACGACAAGGCGACCGACTTCAAGGCGATCCTGACCAAGATGAAGGGCAAGGCGCCCGACGCGGTGTTCTACGGCGGCATGGACGCCACCGGCGGCCCGATGCTGAAGCAGGCCCGCGAACTCGGCATCAAGGCGGTATTCAGCTTCGGTGACGGCGCGTGCACCGATACCATGAAGCAACTCGCCGGCGAGGCCGCCGCCGACGGACTCATCTGCTCGCAGGCCGGCCTGCCGGTCGTCGCCGCGTCGAAGGAGTTTCTCGAGGCGTACAAGCAGAAGTTCAACGTCGAGCCGATCCTCTACGCCCCGTTCACGTACGACGGCGTCAACCTCCTGATCGCGGCGATGCAGAAGGCCGACTCGGCCGACCCGGTGAAGTACCTGCCCGAGTTGCAGAAGATCGACTTCCAGGGCGCGACCGGTCACATCCAGTTCGATGACAAGGGCGACCGCAAGGATGCCGAGATCACGATCTTCACGATGAAGGGCGGCAAGCTCGAGCCGATCGCCGTCGTCAAGGGCGGCAAGAGCATCTCGTTCGACGAGTTCATGAAGTCCGCGCAGGCGGCCGTGGCGGCTCCCGCCGCAGCGGCGGCGCCGGCGGCGGCCCCGGCTCCGGCCGAAGCGGCCAAGAAGTAGTCATCCAGCAACTCGAAACACGGCGCCCCCTGGGCGCCGTGTTTTTTTGTGGTGCGTCGTGCGGGCCGAGTGTGGTGAAATGTCCGCGCTCGTCACCCGCCGACCCCACCTCGAGTCCCCGCGCCGACCACCGCCGCCACGCCGCACGTGGATACGTTCCTCCAACAGATCATCAACGGGCTCACGCTCGGCAGCGTCTACGCCATCGTGGCGCTCGGCTACACGATGGTCTACGGCATCATCCAGCTCATCAACTTCGCGCACGGCGAGGTGGTCATGATCGGCGCGATGGTCGCCTATTCGACGATCGTGGCACTCGCCGGAAGGGCCGGGCTGCCCCCGATCTTCGTGCTGGGGGCGGGCGTCGTCGCCGCGATCCCGGTGTGCATGGCGGTGGGCTACGCGCTCGAGCGCGTCGCGTACCGGCCGCTGCGCCACGCGCCGCGGCTGGCGCCACTCATCACTGCCATCGGGCTCTCCATCATCCTGCAGCACCTGGCACTCATCGTGTGGAGCCGCAATCCGCTGCCGTATCCGCAGATCGTTCCCACGGTGTCGTATCAGGTGACGTCGACGGCGGGCGGCGCCACGATCACCAACGTGCAGATCGCGATCATCGGCGGCTCGCTCGTCACCATGGCGCTGCTGCTGCTGCTCGTGTATCGGACCAAGCTTGGAATCGCCATGCGGGCGGTCGCGCAGAACCAGCAGGTGGCAGGACTCATGGGCATCGACATCAACCGGGTGATCTCGCTCACCTTCGTGATCGGCGCGGGGCTCGCCGCCATCGCCGGCGTCATGGTCGGCAGCTACTACGGCATCGCGCACTACCAGATGGGCTTCATCCTCGGCCTCAAGGCGTTCTCGGCCGCGGTCCTCGGCGGCATCGGCAACCTCGGCGGCGCGATGCTGGGCGGTCTCCTGCTCGGCGTCATCGAGGCGCTCGGCGCGGGCTACGTCGGCGACCTCACCAACCTGTGCAACCTCTCCGGCTGGTCGACGGCGCTCGCACAGCGTTGCGCCGAGGATTCGAACCTCACGCTGTTCGGCTCCAACTACCAGGACGTGTTCGCCTTCCTGGTGCTGATCGCGGTCCTCGTCTTCCGCCCCTCCGGCCTCCTGGGCGAACGCGTATCCGATCGCGCCTGAGGCCCGCGCCATGCCCGCCCTCTTCGACACCCGCCACCGCGCCCGGCTCGCCTGGGCGGGCGTGATCGTGATCGCCGTCGCTCTCGCGGTGCTGCCGTTCGCGCTGGCGCAGATGGGCACCGCGTGGGTGCGCATCACCAACACCGCGATCCTCTACGTCTTCCTGGCGCTGGGTCTCAATATCGTGGTGGGCTTCGCCGGCCTCCTCGACCTGGGCTACATCGCCTTCTATGCGGTCGGCGCCTACGTGTACGCGCTGCTGGCGAGTCCCCACTTCAACCTGCACCTGCCGTTCTGGATCATCCTGCCGATCGGCGCGGCGATCGCCTGCGTATTCGGCGTTCTCCTCGGCACGCCCACGCTCAAGCTGCGCGGCGACTACCTCGCCATCGTCACCCTCGGCTTCGGCGAGATCATCCGCATCTTCCTCAACAATCTCGCGCGACCGGTGAACATCACCAACGGCCCGCAGGGCATCGCGCAGATCGATCCGGTGCGCATCGGCGACGTGAACTTCGCCACCACGCAGCAGATGCTGGGCGTCCAGGTCACCGGCCCGATCAAGTACTACTACCTGCTCCTTCTGCTGATGATCGGGGTGATCGCGATCAACGTGCGACTGCAGGATTCGCGGATCGGGCGCGCGTGGGAGGCGATCCGGGAGGACGAGGTGGCCGCCCGCGCCATGGGCATCAACACGCGCAACATCAAGCTCCTCGCCTTCGCGATGGGTGCCTCGTTCGGCGGCGTGGCGGGCGGGATGTTCTCGGCGATCCAGGGCTTCATCAGCCCGGAGAGCTTCGGCCTCGTCGAATCGGTGATGGTGCTCGCCATGGTCGTGCTGGGCGGGATGGGCAACGTCTGGGGCGTGATCCTGGGCGCGATCCTCCTGTCGTTCGTGCCCGAGATCCTGCGCTACACGGTGGAACCCGCGCAGAAGGCGATCTTCGGCCGGCTGATCCTCGAGCCCGAAGTGATTCGCATGCTGCTCTTCGGCTTCGCGCTCGTCCTGATGATGCTGTTCCGGCCGGCGGGCATCGTGCCCTCGTCGGTGCGCAAGCGCGAACTCGAGTCGAGGCGAACGTGACGGCGGCCACGGCACCCGTCGAGGCACCGGCCGCGGGCGGCGCGCACGTCCTCCTCGCCGCCCGCGGAATCACCAAGCGCTTCGGCGGCGTGCAGGCGCTCTCCGACGTGGGCTTCACGATCAACCACGGCGAGATCTACGGACTCATCGGCCCGAACGGCGCCGGCAAGACCTCGCTCTTCAACGTGCTGACCGGGATCTACGCACCCGACGGCGGCGAGTTCGTGTTCGACGGCAATCCGCTGATGCACATGAAGCCCAACGAGGTCGCGCGCCGGGGCATCGCCCGCACCTTCCAGAACATCCGCCTCTTCGGCAACCTCTCGGCGCTCGAGAACGTGATGATCGGCCGCCACGTCCGCACCTGGGCCGGCGTCTTCGGCGCGATCGTGCGCAACGCCGCCACGCGTGCCGAAGAGCGCGCGATCCACCAGCGTGCCTACGAGCTCCTGGAGTACGTCGGCGTGGCCGCGCATGCCAACCGGTTCGCCAAGCACCTCGCGTACGGCGACCAGCGGCGCCTGGAGATCGCGCGAGCGCTCGCCACCGAGCCGAAGCTCCTCGCCCTCGACGAACCGGCGGCAGGAATGAACGCGACCGAGACCACCGCGCTCAAGCGCCTGCTCGCGGCGATCCGCAGCGACGGCGTGACGATCCTTCTCATCGAGCACGACATGAAGCTCGTGATGTCGATCTGCGATCGGGTGCTGGTGCTCGACTACGGCAAGAAGATCGCCGAAGGCAGCGCCGCCGACGTGCAGAAGGATCCCAAGGTCGTCGCCGCGTACCTGGGCGGCGACATCTCGCTCAACCTGAAAGGCACCTGACGATGCCGGGCACCCCGATGCTCGCGCTGACCGGCCTCCAACTCGCCTACGGCGGCATCCAGGCGGTGAAGGGCATCGATCTCGCCGTCGACGAGGGCGAGCTCGTCTGCCTCGTCGGCGCCAACGGAGCGGGCAAGACGACCACGCTGCGTGGCATCTGCGGCCTCCTGCCGGTGAAGGCGGGAACGATCACCTATCGCGGCGAAGCGGTCACCGGCAGTCCCGCGTTCCGCCTCGTGCGCCGGGGCCTCGTGATGGTGCCGGAGGGGCGCGGCGTGTTCGGCGGACTCACGATCGAGGAAAACCTCGCGATGGGCGCGTACATCCGCACCGATCGCGCTGGCGTCGCGGCCGACATCGAGCGGGTGTTCACGCTCTTCCCCCGACTCAAGGAGCGCCGGCGCCAGACCGCAGGAACGCTCTCCGGCGGCGAGCAGCAGATGCTCGCGATGGGACGCGCGATCATGTCGCGTCCGCAGATGCTGCTGCTCGACGAGCCGTCGATGGGGCTTGCCCCGCTCATGGTGCAGAAGGTCTTCGAGACGATCGTCACCGTGGCGCGGGAAGGCGTGACGATCCTGCTCGTCGAGCAGAACGCCAAGCTTGCGTTGGAGGTAAGCCGTCGCGGCTACGTCATGGAATCGGGCACCATCACGCTCGCCGGCGAAGCGAAGGCGCTGCTGCACGACCCCAAGGTACGCGCCGCGTACCTCGGCGAAGCGGCGTAGGCGCGCGGCGCGAACATCGCTCGTGGCCGACGCCAGCCCCTCGCACGAGGCACGCGCGCCACGCGTCGTCGCCGGCGATCGCGCGCTCGTCTGGTTCGGAGAAGCCATCCGCCTGTGGCGGCAGCGACCCGGCGTGTTCTCGCTGATGGCGGTGCTGGTACTCGTGGCGAGCCTCGCCTTCGATGCCGTCCCCATCGCCGGCTTGCTCGCATCGAACGTCGTGGCGCCGCTCCTCGCCTGCGGCTTCCTGTACGGCGCGCTTGCCGCCGACGGTGGCGATCGTCCGCGCGTCGCGCACCTCGCCGCGGTATTCACGGCACCGCCGCGCGCCCAGTTCGCGGTGGTCGCCGCGGCGCTCGCCGTGACACTCATCGAAGCTGCGGTGGCGTGGCTCGTCGCCGGGGTGAACCTCCTCGCCTCCGCGCCGGACACGAGCAACCTGTCGCCGCCGCTGGTGCTCGTCATCTACGCCGCCGGCATCGTCGTGTCGATGCCGGTGCAGTTCGTCCCCATGGCGGTGCTGTTCGACGGCGAGGCGCCGGTGTCGGCATTTGCAAGCTCGCTGCGCGGGTGCTTCATGAACCCGCGCACCATGCTCGCGCTGGCGCTCTATTCGTATGCGCTGCTCATGGCCGGCCTCGTCACCATGGGCGTGGGACTCGTGCTGGGGCTGCCGTGGATCGCGATGGCATCGTATGCGGCGTGGAAGGATATCTACGCTGTCGCCCCGCGCCAGCGGCCACGCCCATAGCGCCGCGCGGCGACGAGCCGCGCAGCGGGTATTCGCAACAGGTTGCGGATCGGCGCTTACCCGCGCCGGCGCTTCCAGGCGAAGTACGCGGCGATCGACTTGCCGTCGGTGAAGCCGCCGCAGTCATAGGTGACGAGGAGCTCCTCCTCGGTCATGGCCACGACGTCGAGGAACTCGCCGGGGTCGAGCGACTGCCCGACGTGGGTCAGACCCGACGCCTCGAAGATCTCGATGAATTCGGTCGAGTAGCCGATCTCGGGGTGGATGGTGCCGAGCGAGGTCCAGTTGGCGGCGGTGTAGCCGGCCTCCTCGCGCAGTTCGCGCTGGGCGGTGGCGAGCGGCTTCTCGCCGGCGTCGATCTTGCCGGCCGGAAACTCGAGCATCACGCGACGAACGGGATAGCGGTACTGCCGCTCCAGCACCAGGCGGCCGTCGGGCAGCACCGGCACGACGAGCGCTGCGCCCGGATGCACCACGTACTCGCGGGTCGCCTCGCCGCCGTCGGGCAGACGGATCCGATCGATGCGGACGGTGAGCAGACGACCCTCGAAGCCGATCTGGCTGTCGAGCGGCGCTTCGACGAGGTGCGCGTCATCGGGGGTGGTCGGGCTCATGCGAGGTTCCGGGAGGTCACGGCGCGAGCCAGTCGCGCGGCGCGAGAAAATCGGTGTACAGCGCCGCCTCGGCAGTGCCGGCAGGTGGCTGCCACGCGTAACGCCACGTCGCGTGCGGCGGCATCGACAGCAGGATCGCCTCGGTGCGCCCGTTCGACTGCAGACCGAAGAGCGTGCCGCGGTCCCACACCAGGTTGAATTCGACGTAGCGGCCGCGGCGATAGAGCTGGAAGTCACGCTCGCGCTCGCCGTAGGCGGTGTCCTTGCGGCGCGCGAGGATCGGCGCGTACGCCGCGAGGAAATGTTCGCCGACGCTTTGCGTGAGCGCGCGGCAGCGCTCGTGGCCGCCTTCGTCGAGGTCGTCGAAGAAGATGCCACCCACGCCACGCGGCTCGCCGCGGTGGCGCAGGAAGAAATACTCGTCGCACCAGCGCTTGTAGCGAGGGTGCACCTCCGCGCCGAACGGGACGAGCGCATCGCGGCAGGTGCGATGGAAATGCACGGCGTCCTCGACGTACCCGTAATACGGGGTGAGGTCCATGCCGCCGCCAAACCACCACAGGTCGTCGCCGCCGCCTGCGGGCGCCGCCGCGATGAAGCAGCGCACGTTCAGATGCACGGTCGGGGCGTGCGGATTGCGCGGATGCAGCACCAGCGACACGCCGAGTGCCTCCCACGCGCGCCCCGCAAGCTGCGGGCGCTGTGCGGTGGCCGAGGGCGGCAGCCGCTCGCCGCGCACGTGCGAAAAGAGCACGCCGCCGCGCTCGAGGACGCGACCGTCCTCGATGAGCCGCGACACGCCGCCGCCACCCTCCGACCGGGTCCAGTCATCGCGCCGGAACGTGCCGCCGTCGATCGCCTCCAGCCCGGCGACGATGCGCGCCTGCAGGTCGAGGAGCCACGCGCGAAACGGCGCGGCATCGATACGGCCGGCAGCGGCGCTCACGCGGCGATCCGGTGGATACGGCGGGCGGTGTTGCGCGTTGCCGCCTCCCGGGGTGCGCGCCCGCTCATGCCTTGCGCGCGACCGCGCGGTAGCCGATGTCGCGGCGATACTGCATGCCGTCGAAGCGGATGTCGTCGACCGCCGCGTATGCGGCCTTCTGCGCCTGGCGCACCGAGTCGCCGAGTGCCGTGACACAGAGTACGCGCCCGCCGCTCACCGCGACGTCGGCATTGACGAGCGTAGTGCCCGCGTGAAACACCTGCACGTCCGGGTGCGCCGCTGCCGTGATGCGTTCGAGGCCGCGAATGAGCGCGCCACGGCGCGGAGCATCGGGATAGCCCGCCGCCGCGAGCACCACGCCGAGTGCCGCGCGCCGGTCCCATTCCGCCTGCGCCTGGTCGAGCGTGCCGCCGACCGCGTGCAGCAGGAGGTCGACGAGGTCGGACTTGAGCCGCATCAGGATCGGCTGCGTCTCCGGATCACCCAGGCGACAGTTGAACTCGAGGACCTGCGGCCGCCCGGTGGCGTCGATCATCACGCCGGCGTAGAGGAAACCGGTGTACGGCACGCCGTCGGCGGCCATGCCATTGACCGTCGGCAGGATCACCTCGCGCATGATGCGCGCGTGCAGCGCGGGGGTGACGATCGGCGCCGGCGAGTACGCGCCCATGCCGCCGGTATTGGGGCCGACGTCGCCGTCGGCCAAGCGCTTGTGGTCCTGCGACGAGGCGAGCGGCAGCACGTGCCGGCCGTCGACCATCACGATGAAGCTCGCCTCTTCTCCATGCAGGACGTCCTCGATCACCACCCGCGCGCCGGCGGCCCCGAGGCTGTTGCCGGTCAGCATCGCATCGATCGCGGCGTCGGCCTCGTCGCGCGTCCCCGCCACCACCACGCCCTTGCCGGCGGCCAGCCCGTCGGCCTTGATCACGATTGGTGTGCCGCGCTCGGCGACGTACGCGTGCGCGGCCGCGGCATCGGTGAATGTTCGGTACGCTGCGGTGGGCAGCCCGTGGCGCTGCATGAAGGCCTTGGCGAAATCCTTCGAGCTTTCGAGTTGCGCCGCCGCGCGCGTCGGGCCGAAGATCGGCAACTGCGCGGCGTGGAAGGCGTCGACGATCCCTGCTGCGAGCGGCGCTTCGGGCCCGACGACGGTGAGCGCGATCTCGTTGTCGCGAGCGAACTTGACGAGTTCGCTCACCGCGGTGACGGCAACATTGACGACGCCGTCGGTGCGCGCCGTGCCGGCGTTGCCCGGCGCCACGAAGACGCGCGCCACCCGCGGACTCTGCGCGATCTTCCACGCCAGCGCGTGCTCCCTGCCGCCGCTACCGACCACGAGAACGTTCACACGCGGCTCCGCCCTAATGCCGGAAGTGACGGGTGCCGGTGAACACCATCGCGAGCCCGCGCTCGTCGGCGGCCGCGATCACTTCCGCGTCGCGCAGGCTGCCGCCCGGCTGGATCACCGCCGTCGCGCCATTGTCGGCGACGACGTCGAGGCCGTCGCGAAACGGGAAGAAGGCATCCGATGCCGCTGCCGACCCGGCGAGGGACAGTCCGGCGCTCGCCGCCTTGATCGCCGCGATGCGCGCCGAATCGACGCGGCTCATCTGTCCGGCACCGACGCCCAGTGTCTGGCCGTCGCGCCCGTAGACGATCGCATTCGATTTCACGAAACGCGCCACGCGCCACACGAAGAGGAGGTCGCGCAGTTCCGCCGCGGTCGGCTCGCGCCGGGTCACCACGCGCAGCACATCGCCGGTGACGTGGTCGACGTCCGGGGATTGCAGCAGGAAACCGCCGCCGACGCGCTTCATGTCCCACGGATTGGCGGCATTGCTGCCAGCGGCGACCGCGATGGCGAGCACGCGGACGTTGATCTTTTTCGCGATGAGCGCCAGCGCATCCGCCGTGTACGCCGGCGCGATCACCACCTCGACGAACTGCGCGGCGAGCGCCTCGATCGTCGCCGCGTCGACCTCGCGATTGAAGGCGATGATGCCGCCGAATGCCGACGTGGGGTCGGTAGCGAAGGCCCGACGATATGCGTCCAGCGTCGTGGCGGCGATCGCCACACCGCAGGGATTGGCGTGCTTCACGATGACGCACGCCGTCTCGGTGAACGTCTTGACGCACTCCCACGCCGCATCGCCGTCGGCGATGTTGTTGTACGACAGCTCCTTGCCCTGCAACTGCCGATAGGTGGCGATGCTGCCGGAGACCGGCGCCTCGTCACGATAGAACGCCGCCGACTGGTGCGGATTCTCGCCGTAGCGCAGGTCCTGCACCTTGGCACCGGTGCAGTGGAAATCGTCGGGCCACGCGGCGACGCCGCCGGCGGCGTCGCGTGCCGTCAGCCAGTTGGCGATCGCGCCGTCGTAGGCCGCGGTATGCGCGAACGCCTTGCGCATCAGTCGAAAACGCGTTGCGGACGAAAGCGCGCCGCTGGTGGCAAGCTCGTCGACGACGCCCGCGTAATCGGCCGGATCGACGACCACGCCGACGTGCGGCCAGTTCTTGGCCGCCGCCCGCACCATCGACGGACCGCCGATGTCGATGTTCTCGATCGCCTCGTCGAGCGTGCAGCCGGCACGCGCCACGGTCTCGCGGAACGGATAGAGGTTGACCACGACGAGATCGATCGTCGGGATCGCATGCTCCGCGAGTGCGGCCACGTGCGCCGGGACGTCGCGGCGCGCGAGGATGCCGGCGTGCACCTTGGGATGGAGCGTCTTCACGCGGCCGTCGAGGATTTCGGGAAAGCCCGTGTAGCTGCCGACGTCGGTGACCGCGATGCCGGCGGCGGCGAGTGCCCGCGCCGTGCCGCCGGTGGACAGGAGCGCCACCCCGCGCGCCGCCAGGGCGCGCGCGAAATCGACGAGGCCCGTCTTGTCGGAGACCGAGAGCAGCGCCTGGCGTACCGGAGTCGTGGTGGTCATCACACGAGCCGATGCTTGACGAGCTTGGCGCGCAGCGTCGCCCGATTGACGCCCAGCATGTCGGCGGCCTGCGTCTGGTTGCCGTTGGTGCGCGTCATGATCGACGCGAGCAGCGTGCGCTCGACGTGCCCCATCACCATTTCATAGACGCCGGTGGGCGTCTCGCCGTCGAGGCGCTCGAAGTACTCGTCGAGCGAGCGATCGACGCTGCGGCAGATCTCGCTCGCGCCATTGATACGGGTCTTGCGCGCGCTCATCCCGTCACCGCTTCTTCGGATGACGCCTCGACACCGGCGCGCGTATCGCGTCTGCCGGCGGCGGCAGTGGCGCGCCCGATGTCAGCCTCTCCTGGCGCCCGATACGGCACGCGCGCGTGACGCAGCGCGAGGACGTCGAAGTATTCCTCGACGACCGCGACCTGCGCCGGGATCGTCTCGGCGGCGCACATCGTGCGACGAAACGCGTCGCCCCCGACCCAGCGCGCCGTGTACCAGCCGAGGTGCTTGCGCGCGGTGCGCAGACCCATGTCCGGTCCGTAGAACGCGTGATGGTCCGCGAGATGCGCAAGGATCAGCGCCCGCGCCTCGGCCACCGTCGGCGGCGGCAGCGCGTCGCCCGTGGCCAGAAAATGCGCGATCTCGCGAAAGACCCACGGCCGCCCCTGCGCCGCACGGCCGATCATGAGCCCGTCGGCGCCGGTGCGCGCGAGGACGTCGCGCGCCGCTTCCGGCGTATCGATGTCGCCGTTGGCGATCACCGGGATGCGCACCGCGCGCTTGACCGCCGCGATGGTGTCGTACTCGACGGGACCGACGAAGCCGCAGGCACGCGTGCGGCCGTGCACGGTGAGCGCCGCCACACCTGCGTCCTCGGCAATGCGCGCGATGGCGAGCGCATTGCGCGCCGCGGGATGCGGGCCGGTGCGGATCTTGAGCGTGACCGGCACCTCGACTGCCGCCACCACTGCGCCGAGGATCGCCGCCACCAGCGGCTCGTTGGCGAGCAGCGCCGAGCCGGCCGCCGCATTGCACACTTTCTTCGCGGGACAGCCCATGTTGATGTCGACGATCTGCGCGCCGCGCGCGACGTTGTAGCGTGCGGCTTCGGCGAGCAGCGACGGATCGGCGCCGGCGATCTGCACGGCGATCGGCGCGGCCTCGCCGCGATGATCGAGACGGCGTCGCGACTTGTCGGTGCCGTACAGGCGCGGATCGGAGGCGACCATCTCGGACACCGCGTAGCCCGCACCCAGACGCTTGCACAGCGTGCGAAACGGCCGATCGGTCACGCCGGCCATCGGCGCAACGGCGAGATTGTTCGGCAACAGGTACGGACCGATGCGCATGCCCGGAGGAAGACTTCGCGATTGGAGTTCGACGGAGGAGCGCGACGGTAGCGATCGGCGGGCACGCGAATCGCAGGCGACGATGTTGTCTTGTCGGTCACGCTGCGATCGCGGCCGCGGCGTTTCATGCCACGCACCACGCACGCAAATTATACCGGCTTTGCGCGCGTGTCACGCGCAGGCGACGTGCGGCATCGAGCCTGCGCGTACGCGCGAGCGATGCGCGCGAGCGAACGCACGTTCAAGGACCGAACAGCATCGCGTGCGTGAATGCGCGCTTGATCGGCGGCAGCGTGTCGAGGACGGCGAGACCGATGCCGCGCGGCCAGCGCAGCAGCGCGTGATCGCGTGCGAACAGTCGCACGAGCCCATCGGTGAACGTGATGCCGACGCGGCGATCGGCGCTGCGCCGCGCGACGTGGCGAGCGATGAAACCGTGCGTGCCGAGCAGCGCCGGTGGCGCGGCGTTGATCGCCTGCGCGAGTGCGTAGGCATCGCGCAAGCCCAAGTTGAATCCTTGTCCCGCGATCGGATGCAGCGTCTGCGCGGCGTTGCCGATGAGCACGCAGCGCGCGACCGCGGTGGGCTGCGCGTATTCGAGCGCGAGCGGAAAGCTGCGGCGATCGGCGACGCCGACGAAGTCGTTGCGGCGCGTCCCGAAGCAGCGCGCGAGTTCGGCGAGAAACGTTGCCTCCGGCCATTCGAGCGCCTGCACCGCCGCCGCAGGCGGCAGCGTCCAGATGAGGCCGTAGCGGTCGCCTTCCGGCAAGAGGGCGATCGGCCCGCTCGCCGTGAAGCGCTCGTAGGCGACGTTGCGGTGCGCTTCCCGCGTGGTGACCTTGGCGACCAGCGCGGTCTGCGCATAATCCCGGCGTGCGCGGCGGATACCGTGCACCGCGGCGCCGCTGCCGTCGGCGACGACCGCGAGCCGGGCGCGCAGGAGTGCGCCACCACCGGCATCGACGAGCGCGTGCTCGGGTGTCGCATGCACCGCCTGCACGTCGGCGCCGTAGCGCACGACGGTGCGCGTGCGGGCGAGCGCGGCATCGAGCGCCTGCGTCAATGCGCGATACGACACCACGTAGCCCAGTGCCGGAATGCCCTGCTCGTCGGCACGTAGCGTGGCCGCGCCGAAACCGCCGGCCTGCGAGACGTCGATGGTGGTGATCGGCGTCACCGCCCGGCGCATCGCCGCGAGCGCACTCCATACGCCCAGGCGCTCGAGGATGAGGCGGCCGCCGTGCGAGATCGCCAGCGACCGATCGCCGCGCAGCGTCTCGCCCGGCGCACGCGCATCGAGCGCGACGACGTCGAGGTCGGCGTCGGCGATCGCGAGCGCAAGCGCCGCACCAACCGGGCCGGCGCCGACGATCGCAACGTGGCAGTCAGAGGTCAGGGGTCGCGTAACAGAGGTCGGAAAAAAACGGGCGCCGTCGGCGAATGCCTCACCGCGCGCAGGCGGCCTCGACGTCGGCGACCGTCTTCGGCGTGGCGGCGGTGAGATTCTCGTGACCGGACCCGGTGACGAGGATGTCGTCCTCGATGCGCACGCCGATGTTCCACCACACCTCAGGCACGTCGTCGGCAGGCCGGATGTAGGTGCCGGGCTCGACGGTGAGCACCATGCCCGGCACGAGCTTCTGCGACGCGCCCTTGACCTGGTAGAGCCCCGCGTCGTGCACGTCCATGCCGAGCCAGTGACCCGCGCGATGCAATGAGAAGCGACGGAAGGTCCCCTTCTCCAGCACCTCGTCGAGGCTGCCGGTGACGAGGCGCAAATCGAGATAACCCTGCGCGAGCACCCGGTCGGAGGCCTTGTGATAGTCGTGGAAATCGGCCCCGGGCCGGACCACCTCGAGGCAGGCGTGCTGCGCCGCGAGGACGAGTTCGTAGATGTCCTTCTGCGGCCCCGTGAACTTGCCGCCGACCGGGAACGTGCGGGTGATGTCGGAGGCGTAACCCTGGAATTCGCAACCGGCGTCGATCAGCAGCAACTCGCCGTCGCTCATCTCGCGATCGTTGTCGCGGTAGTGCAGCACGCAAGCATTCGGACCCGAGGCGACGATCGACGGATACGCCACCGCCTGCGCACCAGCGCGCAGGAACTCGTGCACGAGCTCCGCCTCGACCTGGTACTCGTACCATCCGGGGCGCGTCCGCGCCATGGCGCGGCGGTGTGCGGCACCGCTGATCGCGCCGGCGCGGCGCATGAGGTCGATCTCGTGCGCATCCTTGACGAGGCGCATCGCATCGAGGATGCCGCGGACGTCGACGATGTCGTCGGGGGCGGACACGCCGGTGCGAACCTGCGCGCGCACGTCGTTCAGGAGCTGCACGACGCGCCGATCCCACGGCTCGAAGAGTCCGAGCGGGGTGTAGAGCGCCGGCCGGTCGACGGCGAGTTCCCGCAGCTTGGCATCGAGCTCGCCATACGCGTACGCTTCGTCGAAGCCGAAGATCTCGCGCGCGGCCTGCGGTCCGTAGCGAAAGCCGTCCCAGGTCTCCCGCTCCTCGTCCTTGTCGCGACAGAAGAGGAGATGGCGCTCACCGTCACCGTCCGCGATGACGACGATCACCGCCTCGGGCTCCGGGAATCCGGACAGATAGTGGAAATAGCTGTCGGAGCGAAACGGGAAGAGCGTGTCCCGATTGCGCGCGACTTCCGGCGCGGTCGGCACGATCGCGAGGCCGCCACCGGTGTGATCGCGCATCGCCGCGACGAGCGCGCTGCGGCGCCCGCGGTGGAATTGCTTCGTGTTCTTCATGGCACGCATCGAGTGGCGAGGCGGGCATTATAGGTGACGCGCCGTCGTGCCCCTGGCCCCGGGCCGGCGGCGCGGTTCCCGTAACATGACGCGATGCCCGCCGCCCCCGTCGCGGTGCCGCTTGCCGGCGCCGCCCTGCACGCCGCCAAGCGCCACCTGCGCGAGCGCACGCTCGCCGCCCGTGACGAGCTCGATGCATCCGCCCGCGCCCGCGATGCGCGAGCGATCGCCGCCGGCATCGTGGAACTGCCCTCGTTTGCGCGGGCGGCCTGCGTGCTCCTGACGCTGCCGTTTCGCAGCGAGTGGGATTCCCGGCCGCTGGTCGATGCGGCGCTCGCGCGCGGCGCCGTGGTGGCGTTGCCGCGCGTCGACGTGGCCGCGCGCATGCTCGTGCTCCATCGCCTGCGCGATCCGGCCACCGAAGTCGCCGCCGGCTACCGCGGCATTCCCGAGCCGTTGCCAGACCTGCCGCAACTCGACGCCGCCGCGGTCGACTGGGTGCTCGTCCCTGGCGTGGCCTTCGATGCGCACGGCCATCGCCTGGGCTACGGCGGCGGCTACTACGACCGCCTCCTCGCCGCGATGGCGCCCGCCGTGCCGCGGGTCGCCGGGGCCTTCGACGTGCAACTCGTCGCGCAGGTGCCGTGCGCACGGCACGATCTCACCGTCGATACCATCGTGACGCCGCAGCGCACGCTCGTCTGCCCGCGCGCGTGACCCCCTCCGCCACCCCCCTCGCGACGCTCGGCGGCTCTGCTCGCCGCCCCGGGTGATGCGGCGCCCATCGCGTGCTGCCGCGAGCGGCTTCGTCGCACTCGTCGCGACGCTCGCCATCCAGATCTACACGTCGCTCACCGCGACCGCGCCGGCGGTGCTCGCACCCGTGCTCGCCGGCGACTTCGGCATCGCGCCGAACTGGATCGGCGTCTTCATCGGTCTCCTCTACGTCGGCGCGATGGTGGCGAGCCTCGCCAGCAGCGAACTCGTCGGCCGCTTCGGTGGGATTCGCGTGTCGCAGGTCTGCGTCGCCCTGTGCGCCACCGGCATGCTCACGCTGTCGGTCTTGCCCAACGGCGCCTTCGCGCTGTTCGTGGTGACCGCACTCGTCATGGGCCTGGGCTACGGACCCATTACCGTCGCCTCGTCGGAGGTCCTCGCCCGCACGACGCCACCGGCCCGCATGGCGCTCACGTTCTCGATCAAGCAGACCGGCGTGCCGGCGGGGGCCGCAATCGCCGGCGCGGCGGTGCCGGGACTGGCACTCGCCTTCGGCTGGCGCGGAGCTTTCATCGCCATCGCGGCCCTCGGCGTCGTGGTCGCCGCCAGCGCCGAACCGGTGCGACGCACGCTCGATCTGCGCCAGCCGGGACGTGGCCGGTTCACGCTGCGCATGGTGAGCGCGCCGCTCCTGCTCGTGCTGCGCGAACCCGGCCTGCGGGTGCTCGCACTCGCCGGATTCTGCTACTCCGCGGTGCAGGTCAGCATCACCACCTTCCTCGTGGTGTACCTCACCGAGGCACTCGGCTGGTCGCTCGTCGCCGCCGGCTTCGCGCTGGCGGTCGTCACGATCGCCGCCGTGCCCGGTCGCATCGTCTGGGGCTTCGTCGCCGACCGCACGCGCCGCGCGCTGCCCGTGCTCGCCACGCTCGGCGTGCTGGCGGCGCTGTGCGGCCTCGCCTTCGCCTTCGCGCAGCCGTCGTGGCCCGCGGTCGCCATCCTGCCGCTCGCCGCGATCTACGGCTTCACCGCGATCGGCTGGAACGGCGTGCAGATCTCCGAAGTCGCGCGTCGCGCGCCGGCCGGCGCCGCCGCCTACGCGACCGGCGGCGCATCATTCGTCACCTTCAGCGGCGTGATGATCGGGCCGATGGCATTCGGCGGGCTGGCGGCGTTCTTCGGGACGTACCGGGCGAGTTTCGTGTTTTGCGCCGTGACGAGCGCGCTTGCGGCCCTCCTGCTCGTGAAGCACCTGCGCCGATCGGGCGAGACACATCCATCAGACGGAAATTAATTCCATCTGATGGTAATATCGGCGACACCCGTGAACCGTTGAGGTGACGGCTGGTGCGCGCCCGTCGCGCGCGCCTTTAGAATCGAAGGTGCCGGACGTGCGACGACCGAACGCCGCGCCGGCGCCAAGCCAAGGAGGCTGTCATGGATGCGCAACGTCAAGATCCCGATCCGCTGGAAACCCGGGAATGGCTGGACGCCTTGGCCGGCGTGCTTGCCGCGGAGGGCCCCGATCGCGCCCACTACCTGATCGAGCAATTGATCGACGCCGCCCGCAAGCAGGGCACGTGGTTGCCGTTCTCCGCCAACACGGACTACATCAACACCATCCCGGTCGAAGCGCAGGCGCGCATCCCCGGCAACCAGGAAATGGAGCATCGCATCCGGTCCTACGCGCGCTGGAATGCGATGGCGATGGTGCTGCGCGCCAACAAGAACAGCAACGTCGGCGGTCACATCGCGAGCTTCGCCTCGGCCGCCACGCTCTACGACGTCGGCTTCAATCATTTCTGGCACGCGCCGTCGCCGCAGCACGGCGGCGATCTCATCTACCTGCAGGGGCACTCGTCGCCGGGCATGTACGCGTACGCGTTCATGCTCGGCAGGCTCACCGAGGAACAGCTCGACAATTTCCGGCAGGAGGTCGACGGCAAGGGCATCCCGTCGTATCCGCATCCGTGGCTCATGCCGGATTTCTGGCAATTCCCGACGGTGTCGATGGGCCTCGGGCCATTGATGGCGATCTACCAGGCGCGCTTCATGCGCTATCTGCAAAGCCGCGGCCTCGCGCAGACGGATGGCCGCAAGGTCTGGGCCTTCATGGGTGACGGCGAGATGGACGAGCCCGAGTCGATGGGCGCCATCAGCATGGCCTCGCGCGAGAACCTCGACAACCTCGTCTTCGTCATCAACTGCAACCTGCAGCGCCTCGACGGTCCGGTGCGCGGCAACGGCAAGATCATCCAGGAGCTCGAGGCCGAATTCCGCGGGGCGGGCTGGAACGTCATCAAGGTCATCTGGGGCACGCTGTGGGAAGCGCTCTTCGCCCGCGACAAGCACGGCTACCTGCGCAAGCGCATGATGGAGTGCGTCGACGGCGAGTACCAGACGTTCAAGAGCAAGGACGGCGCCTACGTCCGCGAGTACTTCTTCAACACCCCCGAACTGCGCGAGATGGTCGCCGACTGGTCCGACGACGACATCTGGCGCCTGAACCGCGGCGGCCACGATCCGCACAAGATCTTTGCGGCGTACCAGGCCGCGGTGAACCACAAGGGCCAGCCCACCCTGATCCTCGCCAAGACGATCAAGGGCTACGGCATGGGCACGTCGGGCGAAGCGCAGAACATCACGCACCAGCAGAAGAAGATGTCGAGCGATTCGCTGCGCATCTTCCGCGATCGCTACCGGATCCCGGTGACCGACGAGGAGCTCGAAAAGATCCCGTACATCACCTTCCCCGAGGGCTCGCCCGAACTCGAATACATGCGCAAGGCGCGCGCGGATCTGGGCGGCCCCCTGCCGGCACGCCGGCAGAAATCGACGTCGCTCGCCATCCCCGAGCTCACCGCCTTCGAGCGGCTCCTGAAGAGCACCGGCGAGCGCGAGATCTCGACCACCATGGCATTCGTGCAGGTGCTGGGCATCCTCGTGCGCGACAAGAACGTCGGCAAGCACGTGGTCCCCATCGTCCCCGACGAGTCGCGCACGTTCGGCATGGAGGGCATGTTCCGCCAGCTGGGGATCTGGAACCAGCAGGGTCAGCTCTACACGCCGCAGGATCACGACCAGCTCATGTTCTACAAGGAGGAGAAGGGCGGGCAGATCCTCCAGGAGGGCATCAACGAGGCCGGCGCGATGTGCGACTGGATCGCCGCGGCGACGTCGTATTCGACGCACGACACGCCGATGATCCCGTTCTACATCTTCTATTCGATGTTCGGATTCCAGCGCGTGGGCGACCTCACCTGGGCCGCCGGCGACATCCGCGCCCGCGGCTTCCTGCTGGGCGGCACCGCGGGACGCACGACGCTCAACGGCGAGGGCCTGCAGCACGAGGACGGCCACTCGCAGATTCTCTCGTCGGTGGTCCCGAATTGCATCTCGTACGATCCGACCTTCTCCTACGAGGTCGCGGTCATCATCCACGACGGCCTGCGCCGGATGTACGTGGAACAGGAGGACGTGTACTACTACATCACGCTCCTCAACGAGAACTACATGCATCCGGACATGCCGGAGGGTGCGGCCCCCGACATTCTCAAGGGAATGCATCGGATCGGCGACACCGCATCGCTGGCCGCCCTTGCCGCGTCGGTCCGCGAGGGCGAAGCGCCGCCGAAGAAGGCTGTGGCGGGTGGCGCCAAGGCGCCGCGCGTGCAGTTGCTCGGTTCCGGGTCGATCCTGCGTCAGGTGATCGCCGCCACCGAGTTGCTCGCCCACGACTGGGGCGTGCAGGCGGACGTGTGGAGCTGCCCGTCGTTCACCGAGCTCGCCCGCGACGGCTACGCGGTGACCCGCTGGAACCTGCTGCATCCCACCGAAGCGCCGCGCAAGTCGCACGTGGAAACCTGCCTTGCGGACACCAAGGGCCCGGTGATCGCCGCCACCGATTACATGCGCATGTTCGCCGAGCAGATCCGGCCGCTGGTAGGCCGCCGTTATGCGGTCCTCGGCACCGACGGCTTCGGCCGCTCGGATACGCGCGAGAAGCTGCGCGGCTTCTTCGAGGTCAACGCCCAGTACGTCACGGTGGCAGCGCTGAAGGCGCTCGCCGACGATGGCACGATCCCGGCGGCCAAGGTCGCCGAGGCGATCGCGAAATACGGACTCGATCCCGACAAGCCGGCGCCCTGGACGGTGTGACACAACGCATCGTCGCCGATCTCCACGAAGAACCCACACGAGACCCCCATGATCGAAGTCAAGGTACCCGACATCGGTGACTTCAAGGACATTCCCGTCATCGAGGTGCTGGTCAAGCCCGGTGATGCGGTGAAGCCGGAAGACCCGCTCGTCACGCTCGAATCCGACAAGGCGACGATGGACGTGCCGGCGCCCGTGGCCGGGATCGTGAAGGAAATCCGCCTGAAGCCCGGCGACAAGGTGAGCGAAGGCTCGCTCGTGCTGTTGCTCGAAGCTGCCACCGGCGCGGCGGCAGCGGCGCCGGCTACGGCTGTGCCCGCGGCATCGGCACCGGCCGCCGCACCAGCGGCAGCATCGGTGCCGAGCGCGCCGGCCGCTCCCGCACCAGCGGCAGCCCCGAAGTCGGACGCACCGGCACCCGCAGCGCCACCCGCCGCATCGCCGCCGATCGCCACGGCAGCAGTCGACGACGTGGCCTTCGTCGCGGCGCACGCGTCGCCGTCGGTGCGCAAGTTCGCGCGCGAGCTCGGCGTCGATCTCGCACAGGTGAAGGGCAGCGGGCCCAACGCACGCATCCTGCAGGAGGACGTGCAGGGCTACGTGAAGGCAGCGCTCGGCGGGGGCGGCGCGACTGCCTCCGGCAGCGTCACCGGCGGCGGGTCGCTCAACCTCCTGCCGTGGCCCACGGTCGATTTCGCGAAATTCGGGCCGATCGAGTCGGTGCCGCTGTCGCGCATCAAGAAGATCTCGGGGGCGAACCTCGCCCGCAACTGGGTGATGATCCCGCACGTCACGCAGTTCGACGACGCCGACATCACCGACCTCGAGACCTTGCGGATCACGCTCAACAAGGAGAACGAGAAGGCCGGCGTCAAGGTCACGATGCTCGCCTTCCTCATCAAGGCTGCGGTCGCGGCCTTGCGCAAGTTCCCCGACTTCAATGCCTCGCTCGACGGCGACAACCTCGTTCGCAAGCAGTATTTCAACATCGGCTTCGCCGCCGATACCCCGAACGGGCTCGTGGTCCCGGTCCTGAAGGATGCGGACAAGAAGGGGGTGCTGGCGATCGCCCGGGAAATGATGGAGTTGTCCGGCAAGGCGCGCGAAGGCAAGTTGGGCGCCGCCGACATGCAGGGCGGCTGCTTCTCGATCAGTTCGTTGGGCGGCATCGGCGGCACCGCCTTCACGCCGATCATCAACGCCCCGGAGGTCGCGATCCTCGGCGTGTCGAAGAGCGCCATGAAACCGGTGTGGGACGGCAAGGCCTTCGCGCCGCGACTGGTCCTGCCGCTGTCGCTCTCCTACGACCACCGCGTCATCGATGGCGCGTCGGCGGCCCGCTTCATCACCTACTACTCCGGGCTCCTCGCCGACCTGCGGCGCGCCCTCGTGTAGCTGCCACGAAGGATGGGGGCATGACGCAGGACGAGCAGAAGCAGGCGGTGGCACGCGAGGCGATCCGCCACGTCGTTCCCGACTCGTGGGTGGGCGTGGGCTCCGGCAGCACCGCCAATTTCTTCATCGACGAGCTCGCCCGGATCAAGCACAACATCAAGGGCGCGGTCTCGAGCTCGGCGAAGTCGACCGCTCGCCTGCAAGCGCACGGCATCGAGGTCGAAGAGCTCAACAACGTCGACGACATCCCCGTCTATATCGACGGCGCCGACGAGGTCACCCGCTGGGGTGCCATGGTGAAGGGCGGCGGCGGTGCGCTCACCCGCGAGAAGGTGGTCGCCGCAGCAAGCCGCAAGTTCGTGTGCATCGTCGACCGGACCAAGGTCGTTCCCGTCCTCGGGGCCTTCGGCCTGCCGGTCGAGGTGATCCCCATGGCGCGTAGTTTCGTGGCGCGCGAACTCGTCCACCTCGGCGGCCGACCGGCGTGGCGCATGGGCTTCACCACCGACAACGGCAACGTGGTCCTCGACGTCGACGGGCTCACCATCACCGATCCGGTGGCGCTCGAAACCACCATCAACCAGATCCCGGGCGTGGTCACCGTGGGCCTCTTCGCCCATCGCGGCGCGGACGTGATCCTCGTCGGCTCCGATACCGGCGTCGAGGCCATCACTCCGGCGCGCTAGAATTCGGGCATGACCAATCTGAGCGTTCCCGGCCTGCACGACGTCGAGGACGTCGCCGCGTACATGCGCGGCGTCGGCATCGCCGCCCGCAGCGCGGCGCGCGTGCTCGCCCGTGCCGACACCGGCACCAAGGATCGCGCGCTGCGCGCCACGGCCGACGCCATCCGCCGCGCCGAATCGACGCTGCTGGCTGCCAACGCCGAGGACGTCGCGCGCGCGCAGGCCGCCGGCCACGACCGCGCCTTCGTCGACCGCCTGGCGCTCACCGGCAAGACCGTTCAGGCGATGGCCGAGGGGCTCGAAGAGGTCGCGACGCTCGCCGATCCGGTGGGCGAAGTGAGCGACCTGCGCTATCGGCCGAGCGGCATCCAGGTCGGGAAGATGCGCGTCCCGCTGGGCGTGGTCGGCATCGTCTACGAGTCGCGGCCGAACGTCACCGCCGACGCCGCCGGACTGTGCCTCAAGTCGGGCAATGCGACGATCCTGCGCGGCGGCTCGGAGGCGCTGCGCAGCAATGCCGCGATCGCCGCCTGCGTGCGCGAGGGCCTGCGCGCGGCGGGGTTGCCCGAGCACGCGGTGCAGGTGATCGCCACCGCCGATCGCGCCGCCGTCGGCCACCTCATCACCGACGAGGCGCACGTCGACGTCATCGTGCCGCGCGGCGGCAAGAGCCTCATCGAGCGCATCGCGCGCGAAGCCAAGGTGCCCGTCATCAAGCATCTCGACGGCGTGTGCCACGTGTTCATCGACGCCTCGGCCGACGTCGCGATGGCAATCCGCATCGCCGACAACGCCAAGACGCAGCGCTACTCGCCGTGCAACACGATGGAGACACTGCTCGTGCACGCCGACATCGCGTCGCGCGTGCTGCCGCCGCTGGCTGCGATCTACCTCGACAAGGGCGTCGAGCTGCGCGGCGATGCGCGTTCGCAGGAACTCGTCCCGGCAATGAAGGACGCCACCGAGGACGACTGGTACACCGAGTACCTGGCGCCGATCCTCGCGGTGCGCGTCGTCGACTCGCTCGACGCGGCGATGGACCACATCGCGAAGTACGGCTCGCAGCACACCGACACGATCGTCACCGAGCACCACGGCAACGCGATGCGCTTCCTGCGCGAGGTCGATTCGAGTTCGGTGATGGTGAATGCATCGACGCGCTTCGCCGACGGCTTCGAATACGGGCTGGGTGCGGAGATCGGCATCTCGACCAACAAGCTGCACGCCCGCGGGCCGGTCGGGCTCGACGGCCTCACCAGCCAGAAGTGGGTGGTGCTGGGGACGGGGCAGGTTCGCACGTAGCGCGCGGCACCGCGATCACGCGCGAACTGCGCTTCGCAACGCGGCAAGCCCGCGCGCGCTGCGATCCCGCCGGTGGGCCGGCGATCGGCGCCACCTGCTCAAGGATCGCGCACGTCGGCGATCGGCTGGCTGCCGAAGTCGGGGCGGTCGAGGAAGGCGACGATCTTGCGCGCGGCCTCTGCCGGCGAATCGAGATGCCCATCGGCCTTCAGTGCGACGAACCGCGCATGATCGGGAAACCGCTCGGGCCGGGCCGCGCGCAGATCCACCTGCATGTCGGTATCGATCACCCCGGGCGCGAGTGACACCACGCGCGCTGGATGCACCGCCCCTGCCTGTTCGAGTGCCACGCAGCGCGTGAGCTGATCGAGTCCGGCCTTCACGGTGCAGTACGCTGCCTGGCTCGCCATGGGCCGGCGACCCAGGCCCGACGAGACGTTGAGAACACGGCAGCGGCCGGCAATCCGCGCCGGCCAGCGCGCGGTCGCCCGCAGGAACACTGCGGTGAGGACGAGCGGCGCCTCCAGCCCGATACGCAGCGTGCGCACGAGATCGCTCGGGTCCACTGCGTCGAGCGGAGCGATCTGCGCGAGCGTCGCGGCGTTGTTGACGAGCGTGACGCTGTCGAAATCGTCTGCATCCTGGGCGGCGAGCCAGCGCTCGAGCCGCGCTGCCACCGGCAGCGCTTCGGCGAGATCGGCGCGCCACTGCTCGCAACGGCCGCCGTGGGTCGCCGCGGTCTCGTCGAGTGCGGCATTGGCGCCGCGCGCGATGCCCACGACGTGGTGTCCACGCTCGAGCAGGATGCGCGCGATCGCGGCGCCCATTCCACGCGAACTGCCGGTGACGATGGCGAGCTCGGGCATCGCTACAGCGGCGTCAACGCGGAGGGCCGGAAACGAAAGCCCCAGCCTGCGCCCTCGCGCGGCCACGCCAGTCCGTTCTCGATGCGCAGCGGCGCATCGACGATGGCATCGATCCAGTCGAAGGATTCCGCGCCGTACGCATCGTCGATCGTGCACAGCAACGGCACGTCGTAGTCCCGGTAGTAGTGCGGCAGGACGGGGATCGCGTGCGCCGCGGCGTACGCAGCGGACTCGCGCCACGCCTCCACGCTGCCCAAGCGCATGAGGTCGGGCTGCCACAGGTCGAGCGCCTTGCGGGCGACGAGTTCGCGCAGCGGCACGAGGTCGTACTCGCGCTCGCCCATGGCGAGCGCGACACCCGCGCGAGACCGCAGCGACGCGTAACCGTCGTAGTCGCGATGGTCGATCGGTTCCTCGAACCAGCCGATCCCGATCTCGCGTGCCGCCAGCGCGAGATCGAGCGCCTCGGGCACGCGCAGACCCTGGTTGGCGTCGATCATGATGCGCACCTGCGGCCCCACCGCCTCGCGTACGAGGCGCATCCGCGCGAGGTCGCGACCGGGCTCGGGCGCGCCCACCTTCAACTTGACCGCGGAGAATCCTCGCTGCACGTAGCCGCGGACCTCGTCCAACAGTTCGGCGTCGGAATACGACAGCCAGCCGCCGCTGCCGTAGACGGGAATCGCGCGGGCCTCTCCGCCGAGAAGCCGCCACACCGGCACATCGAGCGTGCGCGCATGCGCGTCCCACATGGCGACGTTGGCGAGCCCCAGCGCCCAGCGCTGCAATCCCTCCTGCCCGAAGTACTCGGTCTCGCGGTTCCAGTCGCGGATGAAGGCCCGCGTGGCGACGGCGTCCCGCCCGCGGGCGAAGGCGGCGAGGTCGCGCAGCACCCCGCGCAGCGCCTCGCGCGAGTAGTGGAAGGCGAGCAGATAGGATTGGCCGACGACGCCGTTGGCGAGTTCGACCTCGCCGATCACGAACTCGATGGCGGGAATGACGTGGGTGGCGTCGGCGATCGGCTGCGAGAGCGTGGAACGCGCCGAGAAGCAGCGGAATTCCCGGATGACGGTGGATGGCGCCAAGGCCCGCTCCTGCACGCCCGGCTACACGGGCACGATCCGCGCGGCCTTGGGGATGCGCGCGTACCAGACGACGACGCTCGCGGCGAGCGCGAGGAACGGCAGCGCGATCCAGTTCATGATCGCCCAGCCAGTCGACGATACGAGCGCGCCCGAGGCGAACGAGGTGATCGCCATCGTCGAGAACATGATGAAGTCGTTGATGCCCTGCGTGCGCGCCTTCTCCGCGGGCGTATACGACTCGGTGAGGAGCGCAGTCCCGCCGGTGTACATGAAATTCCAGCCGATGCCGACGAGCGTGAGCGCACCGAGGAAGTGCCCGATCTCGTTGCCGGTGAGCGCGATCATCGCGCCGGTCGCCATCACCGCCACGCCGGCGAGGATCACCTTGAGCACGCCGAAGCGCGTGATGAGCGAGCCGGTCACGAATCCCGGCGCATACATGCCGACCACGTGCCACGAGATGACCGTCGCCGCCGCCGCGTACGGCAGGCCGCAGAAATCCATGGCGAGCGGCGTGCCCTGCATGAGGAGATTCATGAGGCCATAGCCCAGCGTACCGGACACCGCCGCGACGATGAAGATCGGCTGGCGCATGACGTCGCGCAGCGGCCGGCCGCCACCCATCCTCTCCGCAGCGGTAGGCTTCGGCACGTCGACCCGCGACTGCACGGCGAGCGCCACGATCGCCACCGCGGCGAGCAGCACGAACGATCCCAGGAACGGGGTCGCAAAGAGGTCCTTGCCGAAGCGCGTGATCGGCGGACCGAGGAAGCCGCCGCCGATGCCGCCGGCCAGCACCAGCGAGATGGCACGCGCCTTGCGCGCCGGCGACGAGACCTCCGCCGCCGCGAACCGGTACTGGAGGCCGATCGCGTTGTAGACGCCGATCACCGCCGTCGCGAGACAGAAGAGCGTGAAGCTCCGCGCGAGGAGCGCCGCGACGGCGATGCCGCAGCCGACGACGTTGACGAGCGCGCCGACCATGAAGCCACGACGACGCCCGACCTTCGCCATCCACAGCGACATCGGCATGGTGGCAACGGCCGAACCCAGCACGTAGGTGGTGGCCCCGAGCGTCGCCAGCGTCTTGTTGCTCGCCAGCGCGTAGCCCACCAGCCCGTTCATCGAGATCAGACCCGAGGCATTGGTGAGGAGGAGTGCCTGGCAGCAGGCGAGGAGGAAGACGTTGCGCTGGGGTGCAGTCATCGGGCGAGCGCGCTGCATCCGGCGGCACGACGGCGACGGCAGCGAGTCCCGTATGATAGCCGGATGGATCCAAACGCTCGCGCAGTCCTCGATTTCTGGTTCGGCGCCCCCGGTACGCCGGAGCACGGCACGTCGCGTGCGGCGTGGTTCACCAAGGATCCGCGCTTCGACGACGAGATCCGTCGCCGCTTCGGCGAAACGGTGGCAAGCGCGCTGGCCGGCGATCGGCGCGAGTGGTGCGCCGACGCGCACGGGACGCTCGCGTACGTGATCCTCCTCGATCAGTTCACGCGCAACATCTTCCGCGATACGCCGCGCGCCTTTGCGGGAGACGCCCACGCGCTCGCGGCAGCGGAAACGGCAGTCGCCCGTGGCCTCGACCGTGAGCTGGGTGGCCACGAGCGAGCCTTCCTGTACCTGCCCTTCGAACACGCCGAGAGCGAGGCGATGCAGCGCCGCTCGCTCGAACTCTTCACCGCGCTCGCCCGCGATACCGGCGACGCCGGACCGCTCGAATGGGCGCAAAAACACGCCGAGATCATCTTCCGCTTCGGCCGCTATCCGCACCGCAACGAGATCCTGGGTCGCGCCTCGACGCCGGAAGAGGCGGCATTCCTGACGCAACCCGGCTCCCGCTTCTGACACACCTCCGCGGCGCACCCGACTTGACCGCCCCCCTGGCGCTTCTCGGCGGCACGTTCGATCCCGTCCACTACGGGCATCTGCATCTCGCGCAGGACGTGCGCGCCGGTCTCGCGCTACCGGAGGTGCGGCTCGTCCCCGCCGGTGACCCCCCGCATCGCGATGGCCCGTTGGCCTCGGCCGCCGATCGACTCGCGATGCTGCGCGTCGCGGTGGACGGGCGCCCCGGACTTGCAATCGATCCGCGCGAGATCGACCGCGCGGGCAAGAGCTACACGGTGCTGACCCTGGAAGAACTGCGCGGCGAGGCCCCGGCGCGCCCGCTCCTCCTCGTCGTCGGCGCCGACGCCTTCCACGGCTTGCCGACCTGGCATCGCTGGCGCGATGTCTTCGCGCTCGCGCACCTCGTCGTGGCCGCGCGCCCGGGCGTCGACCTCGAGCGCGACCTGCCGCCCGCGCTCGCGGGCGAATGGCACGCTCGCCGCGTCAGCGACGCCGCGCCCTTGCGTTCCACACCGGCCGGCGCCATCTACCAGCAGGCGATCGGCGCGCACCCCATTTCGGCGTCGTGGATACGCGCGCAACTCGCGCGCGGCCAGGCGGGCCGTGCGGCCGTCAGCGGATTGCTGCCGCCCGCCGTTTTGGCCTATATTGAACGACACCACCTCTACCTTCCCACGAGCCCACCACGCCAGGATGCGCCTTAACAAGCTCACGCAGACCGCCGTCACCGCCCTCGAGGACATCAAGGCCCGCGACATCAAGGTCCTCGACGTCCGCAAACTCTCCACGTTCTACGATTTCCTGGTCATCGCCACCGCCGAGTCGAATCGGCAGGTCAAGGCGCTCGCCCACCACGTGCGCGATCGCATGAAGGAGGCCGGTGCCCGCGTGCTCGGCCTCGAGGGCGAAGAGACCGGAGAATGGGTGCTCGTCGACTGCGGCGACATCGTGGTCCACGTGATGCAGCCTGCGGTGCGCTCCTACTACAACCTCGAGGAGTTGTGGGATAGCGGCGCCACGCGGCGGCGCGTCAAGGCGGCCTGACGCCGCCGCGAAGGTTCCCGCCGTCGCCTTTCGAGCGCTGACGTTGAAGCTGCGCATCGTTACCCTGGCCCAGCGCCTGGCGGGGTGGATCGACGCTGGGGTTGCGACCTACGCGCAGCGGTTGCCGCGCGAGTACGCGCTCACGATCCACGCGCTGCGCCCCGAGGCACGCACCGGCGGCAAGACGGTCGCGCAGCTGCTGGCGGCGGAAGCGGTGCGCCTGCGCGCCGCTTGCGCGGGCTGCCGTGTCGTCGCCCTCGACGAGCGCGGTGCGCCGTGGTCCACCCGTGACCTCGCCGAGCGGATCGTCCGCTGGCGCGATGCGGCAATCGAGCCGGCCTTCGTCATCGGCAGCGCCGACGGCCTCGATGCCGCCTTCAAGCACGACGCCCACGAGTGCGTCGCGCTGTCCGCCATGACGCTGCCGCACGGACTCGTGCGGATCATCGTCGCCGAGCAGATTTATCGCGCCGTGGCGATCGCGACCGGACACCCGTACCATCGCGAATGAGCGCTGCGTGCCCCTCCGGTCAACCGGTGGGCGGCGCACCCCGACGACCGCCATGACCAAACCCAAGCCCGCCGATCGCCCGCCCGCCACCGTCGCACCCGACCGTTCGATCTATCTCGCCTCGCGCAGCCCCCGCCGGCAGGAACTGCTGCGACAGCTGGGGATCGACTTCGAGGAGCTGCGGCTGCGCAGCGCACCGGGTCGGCATCGCGACGTCGTCGAGGAAGCGCTCGATGGCGAGCCTGCGCTGCATTACGTCGAACGCATCGCCCGGGCCAAGGCGTCCACCGGGTGGAAGCGAATGCAGGAGCGCAACCTCGCACCACGGCCGGTGCTGGGCGCCGATACCGAGGTGGTTCTCGACGGGATCGCCTTCGGCAAACCCGCCGACCTCGACGCCGCCCGGACGATGCTCGCCCGGCTCGCCGGGCGCACGCACGACGTCGTCACCGCGGTCGCACTGCGCTGCGACGACGACACCGAGGTTGCGGTGAGCGTCACCCAGGTGACGCTGCGCAAGCTCGCCGCCCGCGAGATCGAGCGCTATCTCGAATCGGGAGAGCCCCTCGACAAGGCGGGCGGCTACGCGATACAAGGTCGTGCCGCCGCCTTCATCACCCGCATCGAAGGCAGCTATTCCGGCGTGATGGGCCTGCCGCTCGCCGAGACCGCCGACCTCCTCGCGCGGATCGGTCGGCCCGTGCTATAACGCGGCAATCGCCCGCCGCGTGCCCGCGCACGACCCTGTTGCCGGCGCGGCCAGGCCGCGCCCATGACGCACGAGATCCTGATCAACGTCACACCGCAGGAAACGCGCGTCGCCATGCTCGAGCAGGGCGTGGTGCAGGAACTGCACATGGAGCGCGCGAGCGCCCGCGGCCTCGTCGGCAACGTCTACCTGGGCCGGGTCGCCCGCGTGCTGCCCGGCATGCAGAGCGCGTTCATCGAGATCGGGCTCGAACGCGCTGCCTTTCTCCACATCGCCGACATCTGGGAGCACCGGCAGAACGGGCACGGCGGCGAGCGGCCGATCGAGCGCATCCTGCACGAGGGCCAATCGCTCCTCGTCCAGGTGATCAAGGATCCGATCGGCACCAAGGGGGCGCGGCTGTCCACGCAGATCAGCCTCGCCGGGCGGCTCCTCGTCTACCTGCCGCAGGATTCGCACATCGGCATCTCGCAGCGCATCGACGACGAAGCCGAGCGCGAGACGCTGCGCGAGCGCCTGCAGCACCTGCTCCCCGAGGGCATGACCGGCGGCTTCATCATCCGCACGATGGCCGAGACCGCCTCCGAGCGCGAGATGCAGGCGGACATCGAGTACCTGACCAAACTGTGGAGCGATCTCTCCGGCCGCTCGCACGAGGCGGCGCCCGCCTCGCTCCTCTACCAGGATCTCAATCTCGCCCAGCGCGTGCTGCGCGACATGTCCACCGACGAGACCGCGCGCATCCTCGTCGACTCGCGCGAGACCTGCACGCGCATGATCGACTTCGCGCGCCAGTACACGCCGGCGCTCGTCGAGCGCATCCACCACTACGCCGGCGAGCGTCCGCTCTACGACCTGCACGGTGTCGAAGACGAGATCGAGAAGGCGCTCGCCCGCCGCGTGGACCTGAAATCGGGCGGCTATCTCATCTTCGACCAGACCGAGGCGATGACCACCGTCGACGTCAATACCGGCGGTTTCGTGGGGGGTCGCAGCTTCGACGACACGATCTTCAAGACCAACCTCGAGGCAGCGCAGGTGATCGCCCGCCAGTTGCGCATGCGCAACCTGGGCGGGATCATCATCATCGATTTCATCGACATGGAGATGGCCGACCACCGCCACGCGGTGCTCGCCGAACTGAATCGCGCGCTCGAGAAGGATCGCACGCGCCTCACCGTGAACGGCTTCACCCAACTGGGCCTCGTCGAGATGACGCGCAAGCGCACCCGCGAGTCGCTCGCCCACGTGCTGTGCGAGCCCTGCCCCACCTGCCAGGGCCGCGGGGCGCTGAAGACCCCGCAGACGATCTGTTACGAGATCCTGCGCGAGATCGTGCGCGAGGCGAAGCAGTTCAACGCGCGCGAATTCAGGATCCTCGCCTCGCAATCGGTGATCGACATGTTCCTCGACGAGGAGTCGCAAAGCCTCGCCCAGCTCGGCGACTTCATCGCCAAACCGATCTCGCTGCAGGTGGAGACGATGTACACGCAGGAACAGTACGACATCGTGCTGATTTGAGGAGGCGCTCGACGGTATGGGGCTGCCTGCCGGCACGATCACGCCCGAACCTGCCAGACTGGCCGATGCGCGCCTGCTGCGCCGTGAGAAGCGAGGCAACCAGCAGGTCTACCGCGCCGACACCAGCGGCCCGATCTTTACCGAGCTGGCGAGCATCCTGCGCAAGACCTCGGGCCTCGCCGACGTGTCATCGGCGGCACTGGCACCGCTGGCCGCGCGCGTGAAGCTTGCCTTCGTCTTCGGATTGTGCGTCGCGGCCTGTCAGCCGTCGACGCTCACGACGGCAGCGCGGGACCTGCTCGCGGCGACGGAAGCTCGGGTTGGGATCATCGCATGCGCGGAGACCCGGTTCGAGCGGATGATGCATTGCGATCTCGCGGTCACCGCCGCCAGCCTGCGCACGCTGAGCGATGCGCTCGGACTCGATGCCGGCACATCCGGCGGGACCACTGAGCCGCGCATCGCGTATCTTGCAGATGGCGAGTCGCTCGACGACCCCGCATGGCACGCGCGAGTCGAGCGCGCGTTCCATCGACAGCAGTGGCGGCCCTCGCGAAACGGCTTTGCCGGCGCCTTCCTCGTCTACGATCCGCAACGCGAAACCGCCCGGCTCTGGCTGTCGATCGCCTACGGCTAGCGCCACGCCATGCCCGCCCCCGCCATCCTTCGCCACGTCGAGCCCGAGCTCCACACCGACCGGCTCGTCCTGCGCTGCCCGCGGGAAGGAGATGGCGAGCTCGTGCACGCGGCGGTGGTCGAGTCGCTCGACCAGCTTCGCGCGTGGCCCGCCTCGGTGCCGTGGGCGATGGGCGAGCCCTCCGTCGCAGCTTCCGAGATCTTCTGCCGCGAGAGCCTCGCCGCCTTCACGCGGCGCTCGGCGCTGACCTACTTCGCCTTCGATCGTACCGGCGCCTTCGTCGCGAGCACCGATCTCCACGGCATCGACTGGGCAATCCCGAAATTCGAGGTGGGTTACTGGTGTCGATCGAGCCGTCAGCGACAAGGACTCACCGGCGAGGCGATTGCGGCCCTCGTGCGCTACGCCTTCGATTCGCTCGGCGCATGGCGGGTCGGCGTGCGCACCGACGAGGCGAACGTCGCCAGCCGCCGGCTGTGCGAAACCGTCGGCCTGCAACTGGAAGGCATCCTGCGCAACGACCGGATCACGCCTGCGGGAGTCTTGTGCAACACGTGCGTGTACGCGAGGGTTCGCGACGAAGGGAAGGCGATCCCCAGAGAAGCATGATTTTCCTTATGGAAAATTGACTTTCCAAGCGGGAAGGTCCAGGCGACCGGCATGAGCCGAAGGCGTGCTCTGACACGCACCGACGAGGTCACGCCCTGGATCGTGAAGGACCCGGCTGCCGCCCCGTTCGCCGATGCCTTATCCTCCGGGTAACAGGAGGCACGACACGATGGCGGTCACCGGCATGAACCACTTCACCATCCTCACCGACGACGTCACCGGCACGGTCGCGTTCTACACGCAACTCCTCGGTCTGCGCGACGGGCCGCGACCGAGTCTCGGTTTTCCGGGAGCGTGGCTCTACGCGGGGGACACGGCGGTGCTACACATCGTGGGTGGCATTGCATCCGAGCGCCTGCGCGCCGGCGTGATCGATCACATCGCCTTCTCCGCAGCGGGGCTCTCCGACACGCTGGCGACGCTCGCGGCGCACGGCGTCGAGCACAGCTGCCGGCAGCAGGTTGGCACCGGGGCGTGGCAGGTCTTCTTCTTCGATCCCAACGGCGCGCGCGTCGAACTCGACTTCGCGGCCAGCGAAGTCCCGGCGCACGCGTGACCTGGCGCGCCGCACGAACGATGTCGCGGCCATTCTTTTCCCCGCACGCCCGATGCCTGTCCTGACCGCCCTACCCGACCATCTCGTCGTCGCGGCAGCGACCCTCGACCATGGCTGCGACTGGATCGAGGAAAAACTCGGCATGCGCCCGGTGCGCGGCGGGCAGCACGTGGCGATGGGCACGCACAATGCCGTGCTCTCGCTCGGACGGCGCCTCTATCTCGAGGTGATGGCGATCGATCCGTCATTGCCGGCACCGCCACGACCGCGCTGGTTCGACCTCGACGACGCGCAGCTGCAAGCGACACTTGCGCAGGGGCCACGGCTCGTCACCTGGGTGGCGCGCACCGACGACATCGCTGCGTTCGCCCAGCGCGTGCCGGATCTCGGCGCGATTCTGCCGATGACGCGTGGCGAATGGTCGTGGCGCATCACAGTGCCCGCCGATGGCCATCGCCCGTGGCAGGGGCTCGTCCCGACGCTCTTGCAGTGGGATGGCAGCGCGCATCCCGCCGATCGGCTTCCCGAGAGCGGCTGCCGGCTCGTCGCACTGGCCGGCGAGCATCCCGATCCGGCACCGGTACGCGCGACCATCGCGGCGCTCGGACTCTCCGATGCGCTGAAGGTCACCTACGCCAGGTCGCCGCGCCTCGCGGCGATGATTCGCACGCCGCGCGGAACGGCGGCGCTGTAGGTCGTCAGCGGCGCCGGGCCGCTCCAAGCCGCTGACTGCGCTTCCTCCGGGGAAGCGAGCGTGGGGGTCGCTCACTCACGGTCGCAGCCGGAAGAGCCCGTTCAACGTCGCCGACGGCATCGCGCGACCGAGACGATCGAACGTGCCGTGATCGAGGATCTCGCGCGCGGATCGCTCGAGCTCACCCCACGCGGCACGCGCCAGCGCGCTGCCCAGGCTGATCCGTCGCACGCCGAGTGCCGCCAGATCGGCCACGGTGAGCCCGATGGGCTTCAGCATCACCACGTTGACGGGCTTCGGGGCGACCGCGGCGACCACAGCGGCGATCTCCTCGCGCGTGGACAGTCCGGGCGCATAGAGACAATCGGCGCCCGCCGCCGAATACGCGCGCAGCCGCGCGATCGTCTCGTCGAGATCACGATGCCCCACGAAGTAGCACTCGGCACGACCCACCAGCATCGTATCCGGCGCGGTCGCGTCGAGCGCAGCGCGCGCGGCGCGTATGCGCTCGGCAGCGAGGCCGATGGAATACAGCGGCGCGTCGGCACGGCCGGTCGAATCCTCGATGGAGATCCCCGCGACACCCGTTGCGGCAGCGAGGCGCACGTTGGCCGCGACGCCCGCCGGATCATCGGCGAAGCCGCCCTCGAAATCGGCGTTGATCGGCACCGCGGTGGCGGCGACGAGTTGCGCGAGGTGGGCAAGCACCTCGTCGCGCGGCACGGCATTGTCGGCACGGCCCTGCGCGAAGGCGAAGCCGGCCGACGTCGAGGCGAGCGCCGGAAAGCCGAGGTGCTGCAGGTAGAGCGCGCTGCCGACGTCCCACGGATTGGGCAGGACGAAGCAACCGTCCTCGTGCAACTTGCGGAACGCGGCGCGCTTCTCGGCAATGGTGGGCATGGCAGGGGTTCCGTGAGATCAGCCGACGGCGCCGCGCGCGGTGATCGGCCACACGCACTCGACACGCTCGCCGCGCATGCCGACGATCCAGTCGTAGAGGTTGACGGTGGGATCGCAGTGGCCCGGAATGAGCCAGACGCGATCGCCGAGTTCGGGCCGTGCCTGCGCCGGGTCGACGGCGAGCACGCCATGCTCGTCGGTACCCTTGACGTACTCGAGCCCGCGCGCGACGTGCACCAGCGGCGGGCCGGAATCGAAGGCGAGCGCCTTCAGTCCCGCGTCGACGACCGCGCGCTCCGCTGTGGGCGTGCTCATCACCGTCGCGAGCACGTACAGGCTCTGCTCGAAGGCGTGCTCGTCGGGCGCGAGCGCATTGCGCCCGTAGTCGGCGTCCATGAAGACGTACGACCCGGGCTGCAGTTCGGTATAGACGTGGCTGTCGCGCTCGTACTGCCAGGTGCCGGTGCCGGCACCGGTGATCACCGGACAGGCGATGCCTGCCTTCTCGACGAGCACCCGGGTGCGCCCGGCGAGTACGCTCGCCTCGGCGATCGCCGCCCGTCGCTGTGCCGGCAGGCGCAGGTGCTGCGCCGCGCCGTGGTACGCGTGCAGACCGCGAAAGCGCAGGCCGGGACTCGCATCGACGGCGCGGGCGAGCGCAACGGCGGCCTCGCCCGGCTCGACGCCGCAGCGGTGTGCACCGACGTCGATCTCGACGTAGACGTGCAGCGTGCCGCCGGCCTGCACCGCGGCGGCGGACAGATCATCGACGACGCGCGCGTCGTCGACGAGGACGCCGATCGTTGCCGCTTGCGCGAGATGCGCGAGCCGCGCGATCTTCGCCGGGGCGACGACCTCGTTGGTGACGAGGACATCGGCGATGCCGGCAGCGACGAAGGCGGCGGCCTCGTCGACCTTCTGGCAGCAGATGCCGACCGCGCCGCGCGCGACCTGTGCCTTGGCGATGTCGGGGCACTTGTGCGCTTTGGCGTGGGGTCGCAGCGCGAGTCCCGACCCGCGCACCACGTTGGCCATGAGGTCGAGGTTGTGCTCGAAGACGTCGAGGTCGAGGACGAGCGCCGGGGTCTCGACGGCGGCGAGCGGATCGCCGATTCTTGCGGGAATGCGTTGCATCGTCAGCGGCAGGGAATCGGAAGCGGTGCCGACGACGCCGGCCACGGTCCCTCGCATGATAGTCGCTCCGGCGCGCTGCCTGGTGGATCTTGTGGCATCCTCGCGTCCTGCACGCGGCGCGGATTCACCCGTCACCCCGCGCCGCCCTTCCTGGTCACGCCCGCCGCCCACTCGTCCTCCGCCATGCTCGCGAGACTCTTTACCTCCAGCCGGTACGTCGTGATCATCGCCGTGATCGGCTCGATGTTCGCCTCGCTGGCGCTGCTCCTCTACGAACTCGTGGTGGTGATCGGCCTCGTGGTCGACGTCGTGCAGGCGGGCACGCCGACGCCGGCAACCGCCAAGCATTTCGCGGTCGGCATGATCGAGGCGGTCGACGTCTTTCTCATCGCGATCGCGCTGTACATCATCGGCCTCGGTTTCTACTCGCTCTTCATCGACGACCGACTCGAGATGCCGGCGTGGCTCAAGTTCCGCAGCCTCGAGGACCTCAAGGCCAACCTCATCAGCGTGATCGTGGCGGTACTCGCGGTGATGTTCCTGCGCCAGGCGATCGCGACCTATGCGACCGAGCCGCTGCTCACGTTTGCCGCGTCGCTCGCGCTGATGATCGCGGTGCTCACGTTCTTCCTCATCAAGATCACGCCGCACCGCAGCTAGCCCGCGCCGCCACTGCGGCATCCGCGCGGCGGCGAACCCCGGAGGGACCGGCGCGAACGCGCTACGACCTCGGAGCCGCGGCGAGTTGCCCGTACACCGCGCGCCCGATCGCCAGCAGCTGTGCGCGATCGAGGCTGCCCGACAGCGCGTAAGCGGCGTGCTCGTCCACCCAGTAGTAGACGCCGATTCCATCCTCGAGCGCATAGCGGAACGCGGCTTCGTGGCCGGGAACGACCGGTTTGCGGACCTGTAGCGTGAGGCGCTGCTGGCCGGCATTCTCGTAGACGAAGAGCGCCGTCGGATTCTCGTTGCCCGCGACGAGCCGCCCGCCCACGAGCGCGAAGCCCTCGGCATTGAGGTCCGGCGCGCGAACGGGAAAGCCCAGGCGTCGCGAGAGCCAGCGCACGAGACGCACCTCCTCGGCTGCCCAGATCTCGACGGGACGGTTGGCATCGGTGGCGTAGAGCGCGTGCACGAGTGCCGCCTGGCGCGTGAACGTCGTCGGCAGTCCGTCGTTCTCGAGGCTCGTTTCGCGTGCGAACCAGCCGAGGGCCACCCCGACGACCAGACACGCGGCGGCGGCCAATGCGGTCCCCAGCCAGCGTCGCCCTGGCAGCGCGTACGGCTCGCGCGGCCGCGGCGCCGCCGCTGCGAGGAGGCGCTCGGGAACCGCTTCCGCAAGCCACGGATCGAGGGCGTCGCGCAGCGCTGCACTCTGCCGCTGCAGCGCGGCCACGCGCAGGGCGAGCGCGGGATCGAAGGCCAGCGCCTCGTCCAGCGCCGCGACGCGGTCGGCTGGCAACTGGCCATCGACGTAGGCGTGGACGTCGGCATCGCTGATCGGAAGCGGATTCATGCTGGCCCTCCCAATCCGCCCGGCGTCCGCTTGACGACCTTGAGCGGTACGACCCCGGCATCGTCGGCAAACGCCGCGCGCAACCTCTCGCGCGCCCGCGACAGCCGCGACATCACGGTGCCCACCGGAATGTCGAGCGTCGTCGCGATCTCCTCGTAGCGCAGTTCCTCGACCACCGCGAGCAACAGCACCTCGCGCTGTTCCACCGGCAGACGCGCGACGTGCTGCAGCAACTCGCCGAGTTCGACGCGGGTGTACTGCATGTCGCGCAACGATGGATGCCAGCCATCACCGCCGCCGGTTTCGGCATCGGCATCGAGCGAGACCTGGTGCCGCTCGTGGCGGGCTGTCGCCCGCTGGTTGACGAAGATGTTGTGCATGACGGTGAACAGCCAGGCGCGCAGGTCGGTCCCCGCCTTCCACAGCCGGCGCTTCTCCCACGCCCGCGCGAGCGCTTCCTGGACGAGATCATCGGCGCGAGTGACGTCCCCCGTGAGCACGCGCGCGTAGCGCCGCAGGCGCGGGATCGCGGCGACCAGGTCCGGCGCCGGCAACGGTGGATCGGAGCGTGCGGCGCTCACGCCCGCTCGCCCGCTCGCCCGGGCGCACGGCTACCGGTGCTCACGCGCGGCGGCGGTGCTGCCGCGCCGCCCGCGCGCCGCCGGCAATCACCCTGGCCGTTGCATCAATCCTTGACGACATGCCAGACGTTGTTGACGTTGTCGCCGCTCATGTCGCCGGGCTTCGCATCCTTGGACCACGTATACACCGGCTTGCCCTTGTAGGCCCATTGCCGGCTGCCGTCGTCACGCGTGACGACGGTCCAGTCGCCGGCCGGCTTCGCGTCGGCGCCCGCGGCGAGCGGCGGCCAGTTGGTGGCACAGGGGCCGTTGCACGCGCTCTTGCCCCCGGCATCCTTGTCGAAGGTGTACAGCGTCATCCCCTTGGCATCGACCCACGCGCCGTGAGGACCCTTGGTGGCGGGAGCGGCTTGGGCGAACGTGACGCCGGCGGCGAGAAGGCCGGCTGCAAACAGCGCGATGGATGCATGACGCATGGCGTGACTCCTTGGGTAGAGGAAACGCAGCAGCGAACAGGTGGTGTCGCGCACTTATTCCACCGCGCCGCCCGCCCGGCCGATCCACCCCACCCCATCGCGACGCGGCGCGGCTCAGCCGACGAGAAAGATCGTGGCGAGGCCCAGAAAGATGAAGAAGCCCCCCGAGTCAGTCGCCGCGGTGATGAGCACCGAGGAGCCCAACGCCGGATCACGGCCGATCTTCAACATCGTCATCGGGATCAGCACGCCCATCGACGCCGCCAGCATGAGGTTCAACGTCATCGCGAGGACCATGACGAGTCCCAGCGCGATGTCGCGGTACAGCATTGCCGCCACCAGCCCCATCGCGCCACCCCACACCACGCCGTTGACGAGCGCCACCAGGATCTCCTTGCGGATGAGCCGCCGCGCGTGTTCGCGCGTGACGAGTCCGAGCGCGACGGCGCGCACGATCATGGTGATCGTCTGGTTACCCGAATTGCCGCCGATCCCGGCGACGATCGGCATCAGCGCGGCAAGCGCCACCAGCTTGGCGATCGAGCCCTCGAACACCCCGATCACGCGCGAGGCGATGAACGCGGTGACGAGATTGATGGCGAGCCACAGCCAGCGGTTCTGGAACGACTTCCACACCGAGGCGAAGAGGTCCTCCTCCTCGCGCAGGCCGGCCTGCGCCAGCACCTCCTCGTCGCCGCGCTCGCGGACGAAGTCGAGAATCTCGTCGACGGTCACGCGCCCGACGAGCTTGTCGTTGGTGTCGACCACGGGCGCGGAGACGAGGTCGTAGCGCTCGAAGGCGAGCGCCGCGTTGTGTGCCTTCTCGTGCTGCAGGAGCTTGACCACCGGCGGTGTCATCACGTCGACGACGTGCTTGCGCGGATCGCTCACCAGGAGCTTGCCCACCGGCAGCACGCCCAGCAGCCGCTCGCTGCGATCGACGACGAAGAGCTGATCGGTTTGCGACGGCAATTCGTCGAAGCGGCGCAGGTAGCGCAGGACGACTTCGAGCGTGACGTCCGAGCGGACCTGGACGTCGCCGAAATCCATGAGCGCGCCGACCATGTCGTCCTCGAAAGACATGGCCGCGCGCAGCTGCTCGCGCTCCTCGATCGTGAGGCCCGAGAAGACGTCGTCCATCACCTCCTGCGGGAGGTCCGGCGCAAGCTCGGCGATGTCCTCGGCATCGAGCGTCTCGGCGGCGGCGACCAGCTCCTCGGTGTCCATCGAGGAGATGAGCGATTCGCGGACGGGCTCGGAGACCTCGAGCAGGATCTCGCCGTCGCGGTCGGCCTTGACGAGGTCCCAGATGTAGAGCCGCTCGTCGAGCGGCATCGCCTCCAGGATGAAGGCGATGTCAGCGGGGTGCAGGCGATCGAGTCGGCGCTGCAGTTGCGCCTTGTTCTGCCGGGTGACGAGGCTCTCGCCGAGCTCGCCGCCGGGCGCCGCGTCGCCTACCGGGGGGTGCTCGAGCTGCTCGTGGACGAGGCCTTCGACGAGCCGGTGCCGGCGCAGCAGCGCGGCGATCTCGGCGAGCGCATCCTGCGCGCGCTCACCGACTTCCGGGCTGTCGCCAGTCGATGGTTCGACGTTATCGGGCATGACGGGTGAGGTGACAAGGGCTACGCGCGGCACCACGGAGAAAGGCCCCGCATTCTAGCGTTTGGCGGCGTGCACGACGAGCCGGACGACCCGCTTCCCGACACCGCGCTGCCGACACGCCGGCGCTACGGCAATTCGGCCGACGGCATGCGCGCGACGATGATGCCGATCTTGCGATTGAGACCGGGTGCGCCCTGGTTGCGCTCGTAGAAGCGCGGATTGGGCGCCATCGCGGCGAGCCGCGCCGCCTGTTCCGGCGTGAGCCGCGCGGCGGGCACGCCGAAATAGCGGCGCGCGGCAGCTTCGGCACCGAAGATCCCGCTGCCCCATTCCACCACGTTGAGATAGAGCTCGAGGATGCGGCGCTTGTCGAGGAACGCCTCGAGCATCACCGTGATCAGCGCTTCCTCGGCCTTGCGCAGGTAGCTGCGCGACGGCGTGAGGAACAGGTTCTTGGCGAGTTGCTGGGTGATCGTCGAGCCGCCGGCGACCACGCGTCCCTTCTTCTGGTTCTTCGCGAGCGCCTGCTGGATGCCCTCCCAGTCGAAGCCCTCGTGATCGACGAACCTGGCATCCTCCGCCGCGACCATGGCGCGCTTCAGGTGATTGGAGATCCGCTCGTATGGCACCCAGGTGTATTGGAGCCTGGCCTTGGGTGACGTGGCGTGGAGCTCGGCCATGCGATACGCCATGAACGAGGTTTCGCCGACCGGGTGGGTGCGCCACCACAGGATGTTTCCCGCGAACCAGAGGTTGACGGCGACGAACGCTGCGGCGATCGCCGCGAGCGCGAGGAGGAGCCAGCGCGCGATGCCTCGCCGGCGCGCCGCCATCAGCGCGTCGGACGCAGGAGCTCGAAGACGTCCGCGGTCGGCGGGCGCACGCCGCGCCACAGGAAGAAGCTCTCGGCCGCCTGCTCGACCAGCATGCCGAGCCCGTCGGCGCTGCGCTCGACTCCCTGCGCACCCGCCCAGCGGAGGAAGCGGGTCGGCGCATCGCCGTAGATCATGTCGTAGGCGAAGGCACCGTCGGCGAACAGTCCCTCCGTCCAGGGCCAGACGGCGTTTGGATCGAGGCCCGCGCTGGTGGCATTGATGACCACGTCGAAACGGCGAGCGCCGAGCGCGCCCGGCGGCAGCGCGCTGAGCGGACTCCGGTCTCCGAAGCGCTCGACGAGCGCATCGGCCTTGCTCGCGGTGCGATTCGAGATGACCACCGCACGGGGCTGTTGCGCGAGGAGCGGCAGCAGCACGCCACGCGCAGCACCTCCGGCGCCCAGCAGCAGGATGTCGGCGCCAGCCAGGACGACGTCCAGGTTCACGGTGAGATCGCGGACAAGGCCGGCACCGTCGGTGTTGTCCGCGTACCAGGCGTCGCCGTCGCGGGCGAGCGTGTTGCACGCCCCCGCAGCCTGTGCGCGCTCGCTGGCGCGGGCGGCGATGGCGAGGGCATCACGCTTGAACGGCGCGGTCACGTTGAGGCCCCGCCCGCCCTCGTCGGCAAAACGCCGCGCGGTATCCGCAAAGGCGCCCAACGGGCCCAGGATGCGCTCGTAGGTCATCGCCTGGCCGGTCGCGCGGGCGAAGGCCTCGTGGATCGGCGGTGACTTCGACTGCGCGACGGGATTGCCGACGACGGCGTAACGGTCCATCCGTATATTCTACCGGGCGGACGTCACTGTGACTGCAGCGAATCAGCCTTGGTGAACGTCCACGTGCGGGTGATGGCGAGAACATCGGTGTCGCGCTTGATGTCGGGGGGGAACGGTGCGAACGGCGCCGACATCTCGACGATCTTCACCGCGGCGGCATCGAGGATGCGATTGCCCGACGTGCGCAGCACCTCGACCTTCTCCAGCGAGCCGTCGCTGCGGATCGCCACCGAGAGGAGCAGGTGACCGTAGAGCTTCTGCTGGCGCGCGGCCTCCGGATAGTTGTTGTTGCCGACGCGCTCGATCTTCAGTCGCCAGTCCTCGACATAGCGGGCGAAGCGATATTCCTCGGCACGCGCCCCGATGAAGCGGCGCTTCGGCCGCTTCTGGTAGGCGTCCATGTCCTTGGCGATCTGCGCTTCGAGCCGCATCGACTCCAGCGTGCGCTGCATGAGCTCGGTGGCGGTCGGCAGGTTCGCGGGCTCGCTCGTCTCGGTAGGCGCTGGCAGCGACTGCGGTACCGGCGCATTGCGCAGCGCGGTCATGAGTTCGCGCGCCTTCTTCTCGAGTTCCTCCACGCGCTGCGTCGCGACCGCGATCTCGTGTTCGGACGACGGCTTCGGCAACACCGGCAGCGGCGTCTTCGCGCGACGGCTCTCGTCGGTGTTGCCGCCGCCGTCGAGATTGGCCTGCGCGAGCACGTCGGCCTTGGTCGGCTTCGCCACGGACTTCGCATTGACGAGCGCCACCTCGAGCGGCGGCCCGCGATCGTCGCGCGATATCGGAGCGAACGGCTTGAAGTGGATCGCAAGAATGACGGCGTGGAGCAGGACCGATACCCCGATCGCCCAGGTCAGCACGCGATCGCGGCGAGGCGAGGCGAGCGCCTCGCGTGGAATCACCGCTGGCGGCAAGGCGCCGGCGGGTCGAAGCTGCGCGGTGCGCTGGGGTGGCCCCTGTCGCGCCGGCGCGGTGACGGCGGGCACGACGGGATCGGCGACCAGCGGCTTCAGGGCACGCGCGGACGTCTTGCGGACGGCGACTTGGGCCGCCTTGTCCGGACCCGATGCCGGCGCGGCCGGGCGCGGACCGGCCTTGCGCGCGGGTGCCGACGGCGCAG
>JBDHRR010000201.1:0-3844 GCA_039807685.1 Burkholderiales bacterium | reverse complement strand
CGTGACCTCGGCCGCGGCCGGCGGGATCGCCAGCGAAAAATCGATTCCGGCGAGCGTCGCCCCGCAGACGCAGCGCGTGCGCTCCGGCGGATTGGCCGTGTCGCAGACCGGGCAGAGGCGAACGTACGTGGCGCGCGCTGGCTCGGCCGGAGCGGGGTCTAGCGCCGCCACGAGACCTCGGTGAGCGCCACGCCGCGCTGCGCGCACAGCGCCTCGACACGGGCCATGTCACCGCGTCCGGGGATGCCGATCATCCACACGCGGCCGCCCTCGATCGCCGCCTGCATGCGCTTGTCGTCGGTGGCTGGCGCATCGACGTAGTCCGCGTAGCGCGCGTGACCGCGTGGAGAGAGCGGCACCAGCGGCTGGTTGCGCGAGCCGCGCCAGAGGCCTCCCTGCGGGAGCGTGTCGACATACGGCTCGGGGATCAGCGCATCGAGGAGTGCCAGGCGTCGCGCGTGCTCCTTCTCGAGCCGGCGCAGCGGATAGCCGCTGTAGCAGAGGATGTCGAAGTCGAGCCGCTGCTCGTGGCGCCACGCGGTCAGGCCGAGCAGGAGCGCGTGCAGCGCGTCCGGCTGGTCGAAAGGCTCGCCGCCGCTGATCGTCACGCCGTCCGGCGCGCCCGCAGAGACCTTGCGACACCAGGCGAGGAGATCGGCAATCGCGATGCGCGTGCCGGCGTCGCGCGGCCAGGTGTCCTGCGAGACGCAGCCGGGGCAGTGGATCGAGCAGCCCTGCACCCACAGGCCGATGCGCCGGCCGGGCCCCAGCACCGTCACCGGCCAATGCGCCTTGTTGAGTTCGATCACCTTGCGGCCAACGTGCACCGTCCCGCCGCGTGCCGCGCGTGCCGCTTGCGCGCCGCGCTTGCCGACCGGATGCGGCGGCGCACCCATCACTCCAGCTCGACGGTCACGATGCGATTGGCGTCCTCGACGAGCGCCGTCACGGTGACCTGCGTGCGTCCTTCGAGCGGAATGCGGAAGAGCGCGCGGGCGAGCGGGTTGACGAACACCGATTCGAGCCGGTTGCCGATGCCACGGCCGCCGTTGGCAAGGTCCTTGGTGCACGACTCGCGCAGCCGGTCGCGCACCTCCGGCGCCACCACGAGTTCGATCTTGTGCTCCTCGCGCACACGGTTGGCGACGTTGCGCAGCATGCCGTCGAAGATCTGCTCGCCCACCTCGGGCGTGATGAAGCCGAAGACGACGATGTTGTCGCCGATGCGATTGAGGATCTCCGGACGCGAGAGACGGAACTTGAAGTAGTCCTGGATCGCCGTGCGCACGCGGCTCTCGACCACCTCGGGCGCGTCGCCCGGTGCCACGCTCTGCACCCGCCGGCCGTGCTCGTCCTCGACGAAGATGCCGAGATTGCTCGTGAACACCAGCACCGCCTCGGAGAAGTACGCGGTCTCGCCGCGGCCGTCGGTGAGCCGGCCGTCCTCCAGGATCTGCAGGAACTTGTCGAGGATGCGCGGATGCGCCTTCTCGATCTCGTCGAAGAGCACGACCGAGAAGGGCTTCTCGCGCACCGCATTGGTGAGTTCACCGCCGGCGTCGTAGCCGATGTAGCCCGGCGGCGCGCCGAGGAGCCGTGCGCCCGTGTGCTCCTCGGCGAACTCGCTCATGTCGAAGCGGATGTAGGCGCGCTCGTCGCCGAAGACGAGTTGCGTGAGCGTCTTGGCGAGCTCGGTCTTGCCGACTCCGGTCGGTCCCGCGAAGAACAGCACGCCGCGCGGACGATTGCCCGACGAGCGCGCCTGCGCGCCGGTCAATCCCATGACCGAGCGCATGAGGATGTCGATCGTCTTGGTCACCGCCGCGCGCTGGCCCTTGACGCGCTCCTCGATGAACGGCAGCGCGTCGGCGATGCGCGCGCGCAGGTAGTCCTTCTTCCACGGATTCTCGGAGGCGCCGACCTTGAAGCACTGGACGGCGTCGTCGACGTCGCCGAAGGCGAAGCCCATGCGATCGGCGAGCTGCGCGATGTCGGTGAGCGCGACCAGCGGCAGCCCGTCCGTTCGCTGCGCGAATTCGCGCGCGAATTTCTCCTGCGCCGCCGGCTCGCCGCCTTCATGACCCGCGAAGAGGTTGCCGAGCGAGCGCGCCGCCTCGACGCGCGTCTCGTAGTCGGGCAATCCCAGATTGAGCATCGCCACGCGCGTGGAGTCGAGGACCAGCCACGAGGGGAGATCCTGCGCCCGGTTGACGAGCCACAGCGTCGGATTGAAGCGCGCCTTGCCGGTGGATGTGCTGATGTCCGCACCCTTGGGCACCACGGGGTGCGCGGCAAGCGAGATCCGCTCGGCGGCGACGAAGAAGCGATGCTCGGCGGCGTCGAGCTGGTTGGGCGAGCGTGCGAGGCGCGAGGCGAAATCGACCACGAGCGCGCAGCGGGCCTCGCGCATCGCTGCCACCTTGCGCATCGTGCCGACGAGGTTCTCGAGGCTCATCGGCATCGCGCCGTCGACGAGCTTGAGGTCGAAGAGTCGGGTCGCGAGCTCGACCGGCGCGGGCTCGTTGGGATAAGGGCGCAGGCCCTCGACCGGATCGTAGACGAGCAGGAACCGGTAATCGAGCTTCGCCAGATGCACCCACAGGCAGCGCAGCAGCGGCGCCAGCGTCACGCTGCCCTCGAACGGTATCAGGAAGGTGTCGCGGATGTTGCCCGCCAGCACGAACTGCGAGCGGATCGGCGTCAGGCGCGTCAGGTCCGCGATCCAGCGCGGCGTGGCGAGCGCGTCGCTCACGGCAATTCGCGCGCTTGCGGTGCCGGCGGCATCTGCGTTGACTCCATTGGCGCGATCGCCGGCAGGCTTGCCGCATCGACGACCTGCACCGGCACCGCACCGGCTTCGAGCCGCCGCGTCACGTCGAGCGCGAGGCCGCGGGCGGCGAGCGTTGCCATGAGGCGCGGGAACTCGGCGCACCAGCGGTCCTCGGCAAGCGCGTCCTGGCGCCTTCGCTCGGCGTTCTCCTCGTCGCCGCGCGCTCGCACCACGTTGAAGTTGACCGTCCGCTCGGTGGGCGCGACACGCAGGCGCACGAAGTAGTTGTCCCATCCGGCGCGGCGGAAGTGCACCGTCCCGCCGTCGGCAAAGAGTGTGGCCTCGATGTCGTCGACCTCGTAACCCAGGTCGCGCAGCGATTCTTCGAGCACGGTCGCGGCGGCCGTCTCCGCCTGCCGCCCGGCGTCGGCTGCCGCCTCGTCGAGGACATCCTCGGCGGCAGCGCGCAGGCGCGCGTCGAGCCGCACCGTGCCGGCTGCCACCGCTTCCAGCGCCCGCAGCAACGGCTCCGGCGTCTCCGCCGGCAACGCCGCGAGGAGCCTGGCCGCCGCTGCGGCGTCGACCACCTGCGCCTCCCGCGCGTCGCGCTCCTCGAGCACCGCGCGGCGCAGTTCGGTGGCCAGCGCCTCGGCGCGCTCGAGCGAAGGGGCCAGCACGATCTGCCGCGCCAGCGCCTCCAGCGCCGGCGGGAGCGTCGCACCCGCGGCGAGCTCGAGCCGGCCGAGCACGCGCGCCGCGGTCGTGCGCAGGCGCTCGACATCGGCCGGCGGCAGGTTCGCGCGCCATTGCCGTTGCATGACGTGCACGGCGAGGACCTCGTCGAGCGTCGGCGTCTTCGTCGTGGCGGCGAGCACGCCGCGCAGTTGCTCGGCATACGCAGCACCTGCGCCGGTGAGGGCCGCTTCGAGGGCGCGGGCCGCAGCTTCGAGTTCGTGCAGATGGCCGGCAAGCGCCGTCGCATCGGCATCGGCGGGGATCGCCGCCGGCTCCGACGGCAGCGCTGCGGCAAGTCCCGGCACCTCGCCGGCAAGCGCGCGCAAGCGTCTCACGCGG
>JBDHRR010000004.1:0-69947 GCA_039807685.1 Burkholderiales bacterium | reverse complement strand
CCCGCCAAGGCTGCCGAAGTCCTCGACAATCCGTACGGTCTCGAGGCAATGTGGAAGGGCGGCGACCTCGTCATGCGGGTGACGCTCGCCATCCTCGTGCTGATGTCGATGGGCAGCTGGTACATCATCGTCACCAAGCTCTACGAGCAGTACAAGATGGGTCGCCAGGCCAAGGACGCCACCAAGAAGTTCTGGAAGGCGCCCACCGTACGGCAGGGTGCCGATACGCTGAAGAAGAGCAGCCCCTACCGCTTCATCGCCGAGTCGGGCATCGAAGCCACCCAGAAGCACGACGGGCTCCTCGGCACCGTCGACTTGAACGACTGGATCTCGATGTCGATCCAGCGCGCCGTCGACAACATCCAGGCACGCACGCAGGATGGCTTGGCCTTCCTCGCCACGGTCGGTTCCACCGCACCGTTCATCGGCCTCTTCGGCACCGTCTGGGGCATCTATCACGCGCTGACGGCGATCGGCATCGCGGGCCAGGCGTCGATCGACAAGGTCGCCGGCCCGGTCGGTGAAGCGCTCATCATGACGGCGATCGGCCTCGCCGTCGCCGTGCCCGCGGTGCTGGGCTATAACTGGCTCGTTCGTCGCAACAAGGTCGCCATGGACCAGGTGCGCAGCTTCGGTGCCGACGTCCACGCGATCCTGCTCTCCACCGCGCGTACTCCGGCCAAGGCGTGATGCCATGGCGATGAACGTCGGCTCCGGCGAAGACGAAGAGGAAGCGATCTCCGCCATCAACACCACGCCGCTCGTCGACGTGATGCTGGTGCTGCTCATCATCTTCCTCATCACGATCCCGGTCGTCACCACGTCGATCCAGGTGCAGCTCCCGAAGGAGCGCAACGAGATTCGCGAGACCAAGCCGGAGAACATCATCCTGTCGGTCGACCGTGCCGGCGGCATCTACTGGAACGACCTCAAGATGCCGACGACCGCTGCGCTTCTCGAGCGGCTGAAGAAGATCGCGGTGCTCGATCCGCAGCCCGAGGTGCAGATCCGCGGTGACGGTGGGGCCGACTACAGTTCGGTGGGCAAGATCATCTATACCGTGCAACGGGCGGGCATCGCGAAGGTCGGCTTCATCATGGAGCCCCCGCCGCGCGGCGGCTGACGGCGGAGGATTTCGACATGTCAATGTCCCTGGGCAAGCCCAACGCCGATCCCGAGGTGATGGTGGAGATGAACACCACGCCGCTCATCGACGTGATGCTGGTGCTGCTCGTGATGCTCATCATCACGCTGCCGATCCAGCTCCATTCGGTGAATCTCAACATGCCGATCGGCAATCCGCCACCGCCGCTCATCAAGCCCGAGGTCGTCAAGCTCGACATCGACGCCACGGGTGCGATCTACTGGAACGGCGAAGTGGTGCCCGACCGGCAGGCGCTGGAGGACAACATCCGGCGCGCGGCGAGCATGGCGGTGCAGCCGGAAGTGCACCTGCGTCCCGACAAGAGTGCGAAGTATGCTGTCGTTGCCGGGGTGATGGCCGCGGCGCAAAGGCTCGGTCTTACCAAGATCGGGATCGTCGGCAGCGAGCAGTTCATCAACGACTAGCGTCGCGGCGGCGCGCGATCCGCGCCGCCGGTCGCTTCGGCGGAGTTCACATGGATTACGCGAGACAGCAGCGCGACCCGGGACGTCACCTCGTCGGGATCGGTTTCGTCATCCTCGTCCACGTCCTGGTGATCTGGGCGCTGCTCTCGGGCTTGGGCCAGGGCGTGATCCAGATCATCAAGAAGCCGCTCAACGCGACGATCATCGAGGAAATCAAGCTCCCCCCACCGCCACCCCCGCCGCCGCCGCCGCCGAAGAAGATCATCGAGCAGCCGAAGGTGCAGCCGCCGATCGATACCTACGTCCCGCCGCCCGACGTGCCGGTGCCGACGCCGGCCGTGGCGCCGCCGATCTCGGCGGTGACGCAGGTCGCACCGACGCAGCCGCACGTGATCGCGCCGCCGGCACCACCCGCCCCGCCGGCGCCGCCGGCAGCGAAGCCCGCCGTCCGCCGCGGCATCGTCAAGATCGCCGGCGACGACCCGTCGTATCCGCGCGAGGCGATCCGCAGCGGCGTCGACAAGGGGCGCGTCGTGGCGCGGTTGCAGATCGATGAGAAGGGCAACGTCACCGAAGTCAACATCGTCTCCTCCGATCCGCCGCGAGTCTTCGACAAGGCGGTTCGTGCGGCACTCGAGACCTGGAAGTTCAAGCCCGAGGGGGAGAAGTATGTGGGTGAGGTGGAAATCAACTTCAATCTCAAGGACTGACCACCCCCAGCGCGCAAGCGGACCGGCGACGCTGGTCCGTTGCCCATGGATCCGCGCGGCGGCGCAGCATTCGCAACACAGGTGACGAGGCGCCGCGTGGACACTCTCCAGGAACTCACGCGACGGGCCGCGTCGCTGCACCGTGACGGCAAGCTCGTCGACGCGATCGCCGTCTACGATGCGATCCTCGCGCGCGACCCGCGCCACGCCTCGGCGCTGCACCTCTCCGGCGTCGCCTTCTTCCAGCAGGGCGAGTACGCGCAGGCCCTCGATCGCTTGCGCGACGCGGTCAACATCGACGGCACGCAGCCCGACGCCTGGGCCAACCTCGGCCTGCTGCTCACCACCATCGGCCACCACCGGGCCGCGGTCGAGGTCTACGAGCGCGCGGTTGCGCTCGACGCTTCGCCGGAGATCCTTGTCAACATGGCGGCGGCGCAACTCGCCTGGGCGCAGCCGGCGGCCGCCGAGGCGACCGCGCGGCGCGTGGTGGCGGCCGATCCGACGCACGCCAAGGCGTGGTTCACGCTGGCCCTCGCCCTGCAACCGCAGGGGCGAATGCTGGAAGCGCTCGACGCCGTCACCCGGGCGGCATCGCTCGCCCCCGCCGAGGAGGGCTATGCGGGCCTGAAGGCGCAGATCGAGAACGGCATCGGCGCGCCGGAAAAGGCGCGGGCGACGCTCGAAAAGGCGCTCGTTCGCGTACCGCTGTCGCGCGCGCTGCGCTTCGAACTCGCGAGCCTCCTCGAATACAAGCTGGGCGCTCCCGAGGCGGCGGTCGCCGAGTACGAACAGGTGCTCAAGCTCGATCCGCGACATGGGCCGACGCTCTCGCAGCTCGCCTTCCTGCGCGGGCGCCTCGCCGACTGGCGCGATCGCCTGACGCTGGTGCAGCGGTATCGCGATGCGGTTGCCGCGGGGACGAGCGCGCTGTCGCCGTTTGCCTTCCTCTCCTTGCCGTCGACGCGCGCCGAACAGCGCGCGTGCGCGAGGAACTGGGTCGCACCGATCGCCGCAACCGGGCATGCCGCCCCGCCCCTTGCGCGGCGCGAGCGCATCCGCGTGGGCTATCTCTCCGCCGACTTCCACACGCACGCGACCGCCTTCCTCGCGGCCGGGCTCTTCGAAGCGCACGACCGGCAGCGCTTCGAGATCCACGCCTATTCCACCGGCCCCGACGACCGCTCGCCGCTGCGCGCGCGGCTGGTGCGCGCCTTCGATCGTTTCGTCGACCTGCGCGATGCCGCGCCCGCCGCCGTCGCGCAGGCGATCCAAGTCGACGGAATCGACGTGCTCGTCGATCTCAAGGGCCATACGCAGGATGCGACGCCGCTCGTCCTCGCGCATCGTCCGGCGCCGATCCAGGTGCACTACCTGGGCTACCCCGGCACGATCGAGGGCGGACTGTGCGACTACCTCGTCGGCGATGCGATCGTGACGCCGGTCGAGCACGCCGCCGGCTACGCCGAGGCGATCGTCCGCCTGCCGGGCTCCTACCAGGTGAACGATCGCGCGCGACCGATCGCCGCTACGCCGTCGCGAGAGGCGCTCGGACTGCCCGCCGAAGGCGTCGTCTTCGCGTCGTTCAACCAGACGTACAAGATCAATCCCGAGGTCTTCGACGCCTGGGTGCGCATCCTGGGCAACGTCGAAGGCTCGGTGCTCTGGCTCCTCGTCCGGCGTGGCGACGATCCCGCGGTCGGCAACCTGCGGCGCGAGGCGCACGCGCGCGGCGTCGATCCCGGGCGCCTCGTCTTCGCGGCGCAGCGACCCAATGCCGAGTACCTCGCGCTGTACCGGCACGCCGATCTCTTCCTCGACACCTGGCCGTACAACGCGCACACCACGGCAAGCGATGCGCTGTGGGCGGGTTGCCCGGTGCTGACGATCCTGGGCGACACCTTCGCCAGTCGCGTCGCCGCGAGCCTCGTGACCGCGGTGGGCCTGCCCGAACTCGTCACCGCGTCGATCGATGCCTACGTCGAGCGGGCTTGCGCGCTCGCGCGCGATCCCGGCGAGCGGGCGCGGCTGCGCGCGCACCTCGCCGGCCCCGGACGGGCGTCATCGCTCTTCGACACCGCGGCGACGACCCGTGCGCTCGAAGCCGCCTACGAGACGATGGTCGAGCAGCGCCGTCGCGGCGTGTGCGAAGCCTTCACGGTGGTCGGGTAGCGCGCGCGGAGCGCGGCGCTCGGCGCCGGCGCATGGCCCGCCGCCGAGGCGCGGGCGCGACGGGCGGGGTGATGCCTATTCGTCGCGCAAGGTATACGCCGCGGCCGCGCCGGTGAGGATCAGCTTCTCGCCGACCGCACCCGCGAGACCCGGCAGCGACACTGGCATGCTCGCGACGAGGCGGTAGCCCTCGCGTACCGCGCCAAGGAGCGTGTCCGGCGTCGCCACGGCGAGGCCCGCCACGGCGGCACCCCACAGCGCGACGACCGCCGGCTTGCGCCAGCCGGGCCGCGCCAGCGCTCCCGGCAGCGCCGCCAGCACGCGGGCGGTGAAGCCGTCGTCGGCGAGGTACGTCGCCTGCGTTTCGGCGGCGTCGGCCGCGAGCAGGGCGTCGAGCCAGTCGCTGCGGTCGGGGGACGAAGTGCGATCGGATGGCATCATGGCGCGTAGGCGGCGAGGGCTGCCTTCAGGCGCTGCTTGCCGCGCAGCACGTGCGTCTTGACCGTGCCGACGGGGCAGCCGAGGACGTAGGCGGCCTCCTCGTGCGTGAGATCGTTATGGTAGCACTGCACGATCGCCGCCCGCTCCGCAGCGGGAAGCGCCGCGAGCGCGCGCTCGAGATCGACCTTGAGCGAGCTGCCTCGGGCGTGATCGGCGTGCGTGTCGTCGACGTGCGGCACGGTCTCGTCATCCTCGCTCGCGACGGCGTCCACCCGATCACCCAGGAGCTCCTCGCGGCGCTTGCGCGCATCGGCGAGCCAGCAATTGGTCGCGATGCGATACAACCACGTCGAGAATCTCGCTTCCTGGCGAAACGCGGCGAGCTTGCGCCAGGCGAGCACGAAGGTCTCCTGCGCGAGGTCGTCGGCCAGCGCGTGATTGCCGGCGGTGAGCTTGCGCAGGCACGCTCGCACGCTCGACTGGTGGCGCTTCACGAGCTCGGCAAAGGCGTGCTGGTCCTGCGCGACGAGCGCACGCGCAATGAGCTGCGCATCGGTGAGCGCAGGGTCTGGCATGAGCTAACCGCGAAGCCGCGACGCGAGGACGAGCAGGCATGGGGTGGGCATGCGCCGGGTGGAGCGCGTGGGGGCGCTCACGCGCCGCCATTTCCGTGTGGCGGCGTCGCCGCCGTCGTGCGCAGCGCGTCGATGGTCTGCGCGGTCTGGCGTTCCTCGAAATACCACAGCGCCACGTAGCCGGCGCCCAGGAACAGCAGCACGAGCCCGATCCAGCCGGGCCGGCCGTTGCCGAGCAGGCTGTGCACCGACAGCGCGAGCCCGATCGTGGCCATGACGACGCCCTTGCGCAGATCGGACCAGGCGGCGCGCTTGGCGAGGACCTGGACCTGCTCGGCCGGTGGCAGTGCGCTCGCCGCGCGCGTGAGCGAGGCGTCGCCGGCGCCGCTCACCGCCTGCAGGGCCTCCGCCGACGGCACGACGCCTCGCTCGGCGAGCTTCAGCATCGTCTCGTTCTGCATGCGCTGCCGGCGGATCTTGTACCAGACGACGAGCGCGATGATGAGGATCGGCGTGAGAAAGACGATGAAGACGATGCCCACGACGAATGACGACAGTCCGGTTTGCCGGCCACGGAACGGATCGAAGTCCGCCGCGTGCGCGCCGCGGCTCGCGTCGGCGTCCTTGGCCTCGTCGTCGGGCGGGGTCTCGACGTCGGCACGCGCCTCCCGGGCGGCCTGCGCTGCCGCCCGCGCGGCTTCCTGCACGATTTCCTGGCGTGCTTCGCGGGTTGCCTCGCGGATCGCGTCGGCGATCTCGCGCGCCATGGCGGCGTCGGGTGCGCGCGGCGCCGCGGGTGCTGCCGCGGGCGGCGGCGCGGGCGGCGGCGCGACATCGGCAGCACCCGCGGGGGTTGCCTCCGGAAGCATGGCCAGGGTGAGCGCGGCGAGCAACGCCCCACCCAGGACCAGGCGGCGAACGAGGGGAGGCAGCGGATGCATCATGACGGCTCCAGCAATCGGTATGACGGTTGGATGCGACAGCGGCCGGTTCCGGATTCGGTGCCAAGGGTGGCTCGCCGCGTCGACGCATGCCGCACCGGCGGTGACGCCAGCGTGGCCCTTCCGGTACCGGTTCCCATGGGGAACGCCGGGCGCGATGCCCGGGGGCGCATGCTACTATCACCGGCGCGTTCCGTCATGCGGCGATCCGGGGCGCGGCACGCGGCTCGCTCGACTCGCCATTGCCCGTCGCCGCGTCTTTCCGATGGCCCCGTAGCCCCTTGCGCCGTTCCATGGTCTTTCCTCCCGTCCTCGGGGTCGGGCTTGCTGCCGTTCGGTCGCGGCTGCGCCGGATCGTCGCTGCGATCATCGTCCTGACCTGCCTCGCGCTCGCCTTGCCCGTTGCAGCGCAGGACGACATGGTGACGCTCAATTTCGTCAACGCCGACATCGAGTCGGTGGTGAAGGCGGTGTCCGAGATCACCGGCCGCAACTTCATCCTCGATCCCAAGATCAAGGGGACGGTCAACATCATCTCGGCGCGGCCGGTGCCGAAGAGCCTCGTCTATCCGACGCTGCTGTCGGCGCTGCGCCTGCAGGGCGTGACCGCCGTCGAAGGCAACGGCGTTACCAAGCTCGTGCTCGAGGTCGACGCCAAGATGCACGGCTCCGACGTCGGGCAAGGCGTCGGCGGCGGCGGAGATCGTCTCACGACGCAGGTCATCACGCTGCGCCACGAGTCGGCGACGCAGATGGTCACCGTGTTGCGGCCGCTCATCACGCCCAACAACACGATCGCCGCATTTCCCGGCACCAATGCCGTCGTCATCACCGACTACGCGGAGAACCTGCGGCGCATCGAGAAGATCATCGCCTCGCTCGACCAGCCGCCCGCCGGCGAGCCGATGGTCGTCACCTTGAAGCACGCCTCGGCGCTCGACCTCGTCCCGCTCGTGCAGCGCCTCCTCGGCGCGGAGGCGAGCACCGGCGGCGCGCCAGGTGCCGCCGGGCCGGGCGAGGCGGCGCAGCGCATCACCATCGTCGCCGATCCGCGCAGCAACAGCGTGCTGCTGCGCTCGGAGAACTCGGCGCGCGCCGCGCGGGTGAAGGCGCTCCTCGAGCAGCTCGACACGCCGGGCCGCGCCGGCGGCAACATGTTCATCGTCTACCTCAAGAATGCCGAGGCAGCACGCGTGGCGCAGACGCTGCGGGCGCTGCTGAACGGGGGCAGCGACATCGCGGCGGCACCGGCGGCACCGTCGGCGATCGGCAACCAGCTCGGCAGCGGCGGGTCGGCGGGTGCCGCCAGCGCGAGCCCCGGACTTGGGGCGACCGGCACGCCGGCGCTGCCGGCGACGTCGTCCAATCCCTTCGTGGGCGCGGCCGGCGGCAGCGCGTCTGCCAATGGCCTCACGATCCAGGCCGACACCGCGAGCAACGCGCTCATCATCATGGGCCCGGAGCCGATGTACAACAACCTGCGCACCATCATCGAGCGTCTCGACGTGCGGCGCGCGCAGGTGTTCGTCGAAGCGCTCATCGTCGAGGTGGCCGCCGACAAGGCGGCCGAGTTCGGCATCCAGTGGCAGTTCCTGCAAGGGCTGGGGCGCGACGGCGTGCAGGGCTTCGGCGGGACCAACTTCGGCGCCCGCGACAGCGGCAACAACATCATCGCGGGCTCGGTCGACATCACCAAGCTCGGCCAGGGCCTCAACGCCGGCATCGTCAACGGCACGATCTCGCTGCCCGGCATCGGCACGCTCTACAACCTCGCGTTCCTCGCGCGCGCACTCGAACAGACCACCGGAGCCAACATCCTGTCCACACCCACGCTGCTCACCCTCGACAACGAGGAAGCGCGCATCATCGTCGGCCAGAACGTCCCCTTCGTGACCGGCCAGTACGCGACGACCGGATCGGCGTCGACGGTGCAGCCCTTCCAGACGATCGAGCGCCGCGACATCGGCGTGCTCCTGCGCGTGAAGCCGCAGATCACCGAGGGCGGGACGATCCGCCTCGTCGTCTACCAGGAGGTGTCGCGCATCGAATCGTTCACGACCACGACGGGCCTCGTGTTGTCGAAGCGGGCGCTGGAGTCGTCGGTGATCGTCGACGACAAGCAGGTGGCGGTGCTGGGCGGCCTCATCCAGGACAGCTTCTCCGACGGCTCGGATCGGGTGCCGGTGCTGGGCGACGTACCGGTGCTGGGTGCGCTCTTCCGCTACGACCAGCGCAAGCGGCAGAAAGTGAACCTGCTCATCTTCCTGAAGCCTACCGTCGTGCGCACCGACTGGCAGGGCAAGGAAATCACCTCCGAGCGCTACGACTACATCATGAACGAGCAGCAGCGAAGCCGCCCGGAGTTCCGCTACTTCTGGCAGGACCAGAGCGTGCCGACGCTGCCGGCGGCGGGCGCCATGCCCGGCACGCGAGCGGGCGAGTTGCCGAGCACGGTATCGCCGGCGCCACCTGCCGATACGCCGCTCCTGCCGCGACCGGTCACCACCGGCAAGCCCACGCCGTCACCCACCGCGCCGGGTGCTGCAATCCCGGGTCTCGCGCCGGATCCCGCCAACGCACCAGCCGCGCCACCGCCCGCTGCCACGGTGCCACTCGCGCCGGCGGCGGCGCCCGCACCGGCCGCGCCTGCCGCGGCAGTGCCCGCGAGCTAGGTGCCGCTGCCGCCCATGCGCCGATGAGCCGGCTGGGCCGTCCCGCGGACGAATGGTTCTGGAGCGCGGTCGCGCGCCGGGGAGTGCGGTGAGCGTCCTCCCCGCTGCCGACTTCGCGGCGTCGCTCGTCGCGCAGATTCCTTATGCCTTCGCGCGCCTGCACGGTGTCGTCGCGGCCGGCATCGAGGGCGACGCGGTGCTCGTGCTGCTGCGGCCTGACGCCACCGCCGAGGGACTCGCCGAGATCCGCCGCGTCCTGCAGCGCGACCTCGTCACGCGCGCCGTCGACGCCGAGACCTTCGCGCACGAACTCGCGCGCCGCTACAACCAGGGGGTGCCGGCGAGTGCCGCGCAGGTGGCGAGCGACCTCGCGCGCGAAACCGACCTCGCGCGTCTCATGCAGGACCTGCCGGTCTCCGAGGACCTGCTCGACGGGAGCGCGCAGGCGCCGGTGATCCGGATGATCAACGCGCTCCTGCTGCAGGCGCTGCGCGAGCGCGCGTCGGACCTCCACTTCGAGCCGTACGAAGTACGATCGGTGGTGCGCTTTCGCATTGACGGCGTGCTGCGCGACGCGCTCGAGCCGCCGCGCGCGCTGCACGCCGCGCTGGTGTCGCGGCTGAAGATCATGGCGAGTCTCGACATCGCCGAACGGCGCCTGCCGCAGGACGGTCGCATCTCGCTCAAGCTGGGCGACAAGCAGGTCGACGTGCGGGTGTCGACGCTGCCCACCGGGCCGGGCGAGCGCGTCGTGCTGCGCCTCCTCGACAAGGAGGCTGCGCGTCTGGACCTCGCCGCTCTCGGCATGAGCGATGCGACGCGCGACGCCGTCGACCGTCTCATCCGCGAGCCGCACGGCATCGTGCTCGTCACCGGGCCGACCGGCTCGGGCAAGACGACGACGCTCTATGCCGCGTTGTCGCGCCTGCCGCGCGGCGCGGTCAATACCATGACGGTCGAGGATCCGATCGAATACGCGCTCGACGGCGTTGCCCAGACGCAGGTCAATCCGCGCATCGAGCTCGACTTCGCGCGCGCGCTGCGGGCGATCCTGCGCCAGGATCCCGACGTCATCATGATCGGCGAGATCCGCGACCTCGAGACCGCCCAGATCGCCGTCCAGGCGTCGCTCACCGGACACCTCGTGCTCGCCACGCTGCACACCAACGATGCGGCAAGCGCGGTCACGCGTCTCGCCGACATGGGTGTCGAGCCGTACCTGCTCGCCTCGAGCCTGCTGGGCGTGCTCGCGCAGCGTCTGGTGCGCACGCTGTGTCCGGCGTGTCGCGCGAGCGTGCCCCCGACCCCGGGCGAGGCGGCGCTGCTCACGAGCGTCGGGTTGCCGGCAGCGACGCCGGTGGCGAGCGCCGAAGGTTGCGAGCACTGCAATCGCACCGGCTTTCGCGGCCGCACCGGCATCTACGAACTGCTCACGGTCGACGACGTGGTGCGGCGCGCGATCCACGACCGCGCCGACGAACTCGCCATCCGCGCGGCAGCGGAGCGTGCCGGCATGACGGGCCTGCGCCACGACGGTGCGCGCTGGATCGCCAGTGGTGCCACCTCGCTCGCCGAGCTCTGGCGCGTGACGCGCGCGAGCTAGCCGTGGGCGCATTTCGCTGGGAGGCGGTCGACGGCGCGGGCCGCCTGCGCGAGGGCGTGCTCGAGGGCGAGACCGCGCGCGCGGTGCGCGACCAGTTGCGGGCCGACGGCCTCACGCCGACCGCCGTCGACGCCGCGCCTGCCGGCGGCGATGGCGCGGCCTTCGTGCGCCTGCCGGCGCCGTTGCTCGCGCTGACCACGCGCCAGCTGGCGACGCTCGTCCTGTCGGGCCTGCCACTCGATCAGGCGTTGGCCGCGGTCGCCGAGCAGGCCGACGACGCGCGGGCCGCCCGGCTCGCGACTCTCCTGCGCACGCACGTCGCCGCCGGCGAAGCGCTGCCCGCGGCACTCGCCCGCTATCCGCGCAGCTTCTCGCCGCTGTATCGCGGTCTCGTCGGCGCTGGCGCCGAAGCGGGACGCCTGGCCGACGTGCTGGCGCGGCTCGCCGATTACCTCGAGGCGCGCGAGGCGATGCGGCAGAAGGTCGTGCTGGCACTCGTCTACCCGGCGGTGGTCACGGTGACCGCCTTCGCGGTGATCGCGGTGCTGCTGGTCTACGTGGTGCCGCAGGTCGTCGCCGTCTACCAGCAGAGCCGGCAGACGCTGCCGTGGCTCACGCAGGCGCTGATCGCGACGAGCGGCTTCCTGCGTGCCACCGGCTGGCTGTGGGCGACCGTACTCGTCGTCGGCCTCGTCGGTTTCGCCTTCGCGCTACGCAACCCGGCCTTGCGCATGCGCTGGCACGCCTTCCTGCTGCGCCTGCCGGTGGCCGGACGTCTCTTGCGCAGTCTCGATACGGCACGCTTCGCGAGCACGCTCGCCATCCTCAGCGCCAGCGGCACGCCGCTACTGCGCTCGCTCGATGCCGCGGCCGAGGTGGTCCGGAACCTGCCGTTGCGGACGGCCGCGGGTCGCGCCGCGGCGCTCGTGCGCGAGGGTGTCGCGCTGTCGCGCGCGCTGCGCGAGCAGGCGGTGTTTCCGCCGGTGCTCGTGCACCTCGTCGCCAACGGCGAGCAGAGCGGACGCCTCGCCCCGATGCTCGAACGCGCCGCCGCCGAGCTGGAACGCGATGCCGAGCGACGCCTCGCATGGCTCGCCGCGCTGCTGCAACCGGCGCTCATCGTGGTCATGGGCGCGATCGTGCTGGTCCTCGTGCTCGCCGTGATGCTGCCCATCGTCTCGATGAACCAGCTCATCCGCTGATGCCGTGTGCCGCGCCGCCACGCATCTTCTCGATCGCTGCTTCGACGCGCACCCCGGCGTGCCCGTCTTGCGCGGCAGGTGCGACGACAAGGCGAAGGTCGTCGCCTTCCTGCGGGCGCGGCGGTCCGGCGCGCCGTGACGGTCAAGGACGGGCGACGACGATGCGCCGCCCGTCCTGCGCGAGCGGCCGCATCGACAGGCCGTCGGCTGCGAGGGTGGCGTAGGTCGGCAACGTCATGATCGCGTAGGCGCGATCCTGCAGGCTCCACGCCACCTCGAAGTCACTGAGGTCGGCGATGAAGCGCTCGGGCGCACGGTCGAGGCCCCAGGCGAGTTCGCCGCGCTCCTTGACGAGCGTGACGGTACGCCCGAGGTAGAACGGCACCGACTGGTCGAAAAGATCGACGCTGTAGAAGGGGGTGTCCGGCTCGAACGGTCGCCGCGCTTCGCCGCCGGCGAGCGTTTCGATCAGTCGCTCTGCCGAGAAATGGGTATCGATGCGGGCGGCGGTGACCATCGCGACCTGGCTGCCCGCCATGCCGCCGACGATCACCGTCATCAAGGCCACGAGCGGACGTCGGCGCACGAGGGCGCGCGCCAGCACACCGGTGCCGAGCAGCACGAGCGCGCCGGCGACGATCCAGTGCGCGGAGGCGAGGTACAGGTCGCGCAGCGCTTCATCCTTGATGGCGCGGCCCCCAGGGTAGGCGAGGACGGCAAGGATGATTCCGGAAGCGCCGAGTGCCCACGCGACGAGTCGCAGCGTGCGGCGCCAGTCCTGCGCCAGGCGCGGCGCAACGGCAAGCGCGATGCCGGGCAGGGCAGGCAGGATGTACGACGGCAGCTTCGACGACGAGAGACTGAAGAAGACGAAGATCGCGCCGGCCCAGCACCAGGCGAAGACGACGGGGTCGAAGCGCGGCGCGGTCCGCGCGGACGGCTGGCGACGGGGGCGCGCCGCGACGATGGCGGGCAGCCACGGCACCAGGTACGCGAGCATGATCGGGATGAAATACCACCACGGCCCGATGCGCTGGTGCGTGGGTTGCAGGAAGCGCTGCCAGTGTTCGACCACGAAGAAGAAGTACAGGAAGCCCGGATTGCGCCGCTCGGCGGCGACGAGCCAGGGGAGGACCACGAGCGTCACGATCGCCACCCCCATGCCGAGGTGCAACCGGCGAAGGAGCGTGCCATCGCGGCGCACCGCGACGTAGGCGGCCACGGCAAGCCCCGGCAGCACGATCGCGATCGCGCCCTTGGTGAGGAAGGCGAGCGCGCACAGGAGCCACGCGGCGGCCATCCACCGCCGCGTCTCCCGCGGCGGCGTCGCATCGCGCTGCGCGAGCAGGAAGGCGCACAGCGCGCCGGCGAGGAGCGCGGTCAGCATGACGTCGAGCGTCACGAACTGGCTGGCGAGGAAGTAGCCGGAGCTCGACGCGAGCACCGCACCGGCCATCCAGGCGGCGCGCCGCGAATAGACGCGCCGTGCGGTCGCCATCACCGCGAGCACGGCGAGGAGGCCGGCGGCGGCGGGGGCGAGTCGCGCCGTCCACTCGTCGGTGCCGAAGGCGCGGAAGAGCACGGCGGTCGCCCAGTACTGGAGCGGCGGCTTCTCGAAATAGGGAATGCCGTTGAGCGTCGGCGTCACCCAATCGCCGCTCGCCACCATCTCGCGCGGGATCTCGGCGTAGCGGCCTTCGTCGGGGAAGTACAGGCCGCGCAGTTCGAGGCAGCCGAACCACAGCGCGAGCACGGCCGCGACGAACGCCCACGCGCGCCACGAGCGCCGCCGGAGAGGGACGGCGCGCACGGCGGTGATCGCGGGGAGCGTGGCAGTGGAAGTCATCGAGGAGGTGAAGGTATCGTCGCGCGGGTGCGCCATTCAGCGGCGCAGCGCGAGCACGACGACGCCGGCGGCGACGAGACCGATGCCCGTCCATTCCCGCGCGCCGGGCCGCTCGCCGAGGAAGGCGAAGGCGAAGAGCGCGACGAGGATGACGCTCGCCTTGTCGACCGGCGCGACCTGCGATGCGTCACCGACCTTGAGGGCGCGAAAATAGCACACCCAGGAGGCGCCGGTGGCCAGCGCCGAGAGCGTGAGGAAGATCCACGACCGGCGCGGAATCGCCGCCGGGTCGGTCCATTTGCCGGTCGCCATCACGAAGGCGAAGAGCAGCACGGCGATGATGACGGTGCGAAACAGCGTCGCGTAATCGGAGTCGATGCCTTCGAGTCCGATCTTGGCGAAGATCGCGGTGAGCGCCGCAAAGACCGCCGACAGCAGCGCCCAGACGAGCCATGCGGGGTATGTCGTCATCGTTCATCCTTCCTCGACAGCGCCCAGTGGACGTGCTCGCGCACGAGCGGTGACGGATCGTCGGCACGGGCGGCGAGCGCCGCGCTCACCGCCGGCGACGACGGCGCGTTGCCGAGCCCCACGGCGAGATTGCGCAGCCAGCGCTCGTAGCCGATGCGCCGGATCGCGCTGCCGGCCATGCGCGCCTCGAATTCCTCGCGCGTCCAGGCGAAGAGCTCGACCAGCGTCGCCCGATCGAGGCCGTGGCGCACGGCGCGAAAATCGTTCTCGGCGGCGAGCGCTGCATACCGGTTCCAGGGGCAGGCGAGCTGGCAGTCGTCGCAGCCGTAGACGCGATTGCCGATGAGCGGGCGCAGCGGCTCCGGAATCGGACCGTGGAGCTCGATGGTGAGGTACGAGATGCAGCGCCGCGCATCGAGCTCGTACGGCGCCACGATCGCCCCGGTGGGACAGGCATCGAGGCAGGCGCGGCAGGATCCGCAGTGCGCACTCACCGGCGCGGTCGTCGGCAGCGGGAGATCGGTGTAGATCTCACCGAGGAAGAAGTACGATCCCGCCTCGCGGGTGAGGAGCAGCGTGTGCTTGCCGCGCCAGCCCAATCCCGACTTTGCAGCCAGCGCCCCTTCGAGCACCGGCGCGCTGTCCGTGAAGACGCGGTAGCCGAAGGAACCGACCTCGTCGCCGATGCGGGCGGCCAGACGCGCGAGCCGCGCACGCAGCACCTTGTGGTAATCGCGGCCCAGTGCGTAGCGCGAAATGTAGGCGCGCGTCGGATCGGCGAGCGCTTCGCGCGAGGCGGCGAGTGGCTCCGGCAGGTAGTCCATCCGCGCGGTGATCACCCGCAGCGTACCGGGGACGAGTTCGGCGGGACGCGAACGCGCGGTGCCGTGCCGGGCCATGTACTCCATCTCGCCGTGGTAACCCGCGGCGAGCCAGCGGACGAGACCCGCTTCGGCGTCGCCGAGATCGATGTCGGCAATGCCGACCTGCGCAAAACCAAGTTCGCGGCCCCACCGGACGACCTTGGCCGCGAGTTCCGACCACGCGGGCTCGGCCGATGGGGGCGGCGACGTGACGTTGGCATCCATCCCGGTTAGCCTACCGCACGATTCACAGCTCGACCCGCTCGATGGATAGGACGATCCATTGCCACCTGCCGACGGCCGCCGACACCGAGCGCGTCGGCGCCGCGCTCGCGCGCGCCCTCACCGGCGGGCTCGTGATCACGCTCGCCGGCGATCTGGGTGCCGGCAAGACGACGCTGGTGCGCGGTCTGCTGCGCGCACTGGGCTGGACAGGTCCCGTAAAGAGCCCGACCTACACGCTGGTTGAGTATTATCCGTTTTCGAGCTTATACTTATATCACTTTGATTTTTATCGGTTCGCCGATCCAAGCGAATGGGAAACGGCGGGACTTGCCGAATATTTCCGCGGCGACAGCGTGTGTCTCGTGGAATGGCCGGAGCGCGTCGCGCAGTGGTTGCCGCCGGCCGATCTCGCGATCGAACTCGCGCATGTGGACGCCGGACGTCGACTGGCGGCGCGTGCGGCGTCGCCTGAGGGTGAGCGATGCGTAGCGACGATCGCGCGCCTCGACCTGCCCGCGGTACGCTGATCGAGATCAGCCTGCCGCGACGGCGGCTGTGGCAGTGGCTGCTCCTGCCGGGATCGACGTTGCTCGCGCCCGCGACGTGGGCCGAGGGCGTGCGCGTGGCCTCCGCCCGCCTGTGGCCGTCACCGGACTACACCCGGCTCATCATCGAGAGCAGCGCGCCGCTGCCGCACCAGTGGCAGACGCTGCGCAATCCCGACCGGCTCGTCCTCGACGTCGACGGCATCGATGCGCCGAACGAACTGGCCGCGCTGCCGCGCCGCGTGCAGCCCGCCGACCCGTACGTCGCCGCCATCCGTCTCGGCAAGCGCGGCGCGGCAGGACTGCGCGTGGTGCTCGACCTGCGCAGCGAGGTCCGCCCCGACATCTTCGCGGTGCCCCCGGTAGGCGAATACGGGCACCGGCTGGTGATCGACCTCTATCCGCTGGTGCCGCTCGATCCCTTGATGGCCCTCCTCGAAGGCGAGCGACAGAAGGAGGCGCGCGCGGCGCTGCAGCCGCCGGTGAGCGCTCCGTCGCCGGACGCGGGCGCCGGCGTCGCGCCGAATACGGCGGGCACCGAGCCCGTCGCGGGCGGCGGCACGCCGTCACCCATGGCCGAGGCCAGCACCGATCGCGGAAGCGATCCCGGCGGGCGCGGCGCCGCGCGCAAGCTCACCATCGCCATCGATCCGGGACACGGCGGCGAGGATCCGGGGGCGATCGGGCACAAGGGGACCTACGAAAAGAACGTCGTGCTCGCCATCGCGCGCGCGCTGCAGGCGCGCGTCGACGGCGATCGGCAGATGCGCGCCATGCTCACGCGCGACGCCGACTACTTCGTGCCCCTGGCCGAGCGCGTGCGCAAGGCGCGCCGCGTGCAGGCCGACCTCTTCATCTCGATCCACGCCGACGCCTTCCGCGAATCGGCCGCGCGCGGCTCGTCGGTGTTCGCGCTCTCCGAGCGCGGTGCGACGAGCGCGGCGGCGAAGTGGCTTGCGCAGCGCGAGAACGAGGCCGACCTCATCGGCGGCGTCGACCTCGACCGTCGTGATCCGGTCCTCGCGCGCACGCTCCTCGACCTGTCGCAGACCGCGCAGATCAGCGACAGCCTCAAGGTCGGCCAGCAGGTCCTCGACGGCATCGGCTCGCACAACACGCTGCACAAGGCGAGCGTCGAGCAGGCCGGATTCGCCGTGCTGAAGGCGCCCGACATCCCGTCGATCCTCGTCGAGACGGCGTTCATCAGCAATCCCGAGGAGGAGCAGAAGCTGCGCAGCGAGCGCCACCAGAAGAAGTTCGCCGATTCGATGTACGAGGGCATCGCCCGCTATTTCGCCCGGAACCCGCCGCTTGCCCGCGCGTAGAATTGCGCGATGGTTCGCTTCTTCGTCCTCTTCCTCGTGCTGCTCGCGGCGCTCTTCGCGCTCGAATTGACGCCGTGGGCGCAGACTCATGTCGTCGTTCCGTGGACCGATGTGCTCGCCCGCATCTCCACCGCGATCGTCACGCTCTTCGACCCCAACGTCGTCGCATCGGGCAAGGTGATTCGCAGCACGACCAACGATTTCGCGGTGTCGATCGAGGCCGGCTGCAACGGCGTCGAGGCGACCATCGTGCTCGTCGCGGCGATGGTTGCCTTTCCCGCGCCGTGGCGCTATCGACTGGCCGGGCTCGCCATCGGCTTCGTCGCGGTGCAGGCGCTCAACGTCGTGCGCATCATCAGCCTCTTCTACCTCGGGCAATGGAGTTACGCGGTGTTCGAGTGGGCGCACCTGTACGTGTGGCAGGCGCTCATCATGCTCGACGTGCTCGTGGTGTGGCTCTTGTGGGTGCGCCGCGTGCCGCGCGCGGGGGATGATGCGCTGCCGCCCCCGGCGGCGCCCCCGGCGCTCGCCCCGGGTTGACGTGACGCCGCACCGGCTGTCCGCGCGGCCGCTGCTCCGCTTCGTGCTGGTCACGCTCGCGTGGCTGCCGATCGCCTTCGCGGGGTGGTACATCCTCGCCCCGGCGATCCTCCTGCCGGCCGAGCTCATCGTGCGCGGCATCGCTCGCGTATTCATGGGTGAACTCGTGCGCGGGATCGAGACACACGGCGGCGTCGTCTCTTTCGTCACCGCGCTGCGCCCCGGCGCGGTCGACGCGGGCGGCGAACTCATCGTCGACGTCAACATGCTGCTCTACGCCTTCGGCTTGCCGCTGTTCGTCGCGCTGACGCTCGCGGCCCACCAGCGACCGCTGTGGCGTCCGCTGCTCATCGGCTACGTGGCGCTGATGCCGTTCGTCGCCTGGGGCGTGGTCGCCGATTTCCTGAAGAACCTGGCGATCACCGCGCCCGCGCTCATCGCCTCGCAGACGGGGTTCGGGCCGCGCGCTCGCGATATGATCGCGTTCGCCTATCAATTCGGATCGCTGATCCTGCCGGCCGTCGTCCCGGCGATCGTCTGGGTGCTCACGCATCGCGCCTTCCTCGATCGCTGGCGCAGCCCGCGCGCCACCACGACCTGAGGCGCAGCGCGTCCACTTTGGAGCAGTTCCCATGCAAAGAAACATCGTCCTGGCCGCGGCGGTCACGGTCGTCTATCTGGCGCTCGCGTGGCTTTCCGCGGTGGTCGCGTACTCACCGAACGATGCGTGGACCGTGTGGCTCGCGAGTGGTGTCGTCCTGGGACTCCTGCTCGCGCTGCGCCGCGCATGGTGGTCGGGCGTGCTTGCCGGGGGTTTCGTCGGGGCGACGCTCTTCTCGCTCCACCTCGAAACCTCGCTCGTGGTGGCGTTGGGCTACGGGGCGATCGAGGTGATCGCCGCCGGCGCGGCGATCGCGCTCGCCGCGCGACTGGTGCCGCTGCCGCTGCGCCTCGACCGCGGCCGCGATCTCGCCGCGCTGATCGTCGCCGGTGCGCTGCCGCTCGCACTCGTCGGCGCGTTCCTCGCCGCGTTGTGGCACCTCGCCGAGGCAACCGGTGGCGCCCTCGGCGTGTTCCGCGTGTGGTTCGTGTCCAACGTGCTCGGCACGCTGCTCGTGGCGCCGGTGTTCGTCGCCTGGGCGCAGGTCCGGGTGCGCCGCTCCGGCGGCATGCCGATGTCGACGTTCCTGGGCGGCGCGCTCGCCTGCGTGCTCTTCATCCTCACCGTGTGGCTGCTGTTCGACGCCGCGCCCGGAACGCGCTTCCAGGGGACGAGGGGCCAGACGCTGACCTACGTTCCGATCCTCTTCGTCGCCGTCGTCGCGTTGCTGTGGGGTGCGCCGGGCGCCACGCTCGCCGCCTTCGTCGGTGCCGTGATCGCCCTGCTCAACACCGCGCAGCACGAAGGTCCGTTCGCGCTCGCGCAAGGCTATCTCGGCGAGGCCGAGTTCGAGGTCCAGGCGTATGCGCTGGCGATCGCGCTCACCGGTTTGCTGATCGCGATCCTCGCTGCCGGCCAGCGCCGCGCGGCGCGCGATGCGCGCGAATGGCGCGCGCGCTTCACGGCGGCGATTGCCGCGCATCGCCTCGTCGCCTACGAATGGGACCCGGCCACCGGCACGCTCCTCGTGACCGGCGATGTCGGCGAGTTGATCGGCGTTCCGGCGCAGCGCCTGGGCACGCTTGCCGACTGGCTCTCGTACGTCGCTGCCGACGATCGCGAACGGGTGGCGACGCGCTTCGACGAGCGGGTGCGCGGCCACGGCGAGGCCGACCGCCTGACCTATCTCCTGCACAACGGCAGCGCGACGCTCACCGCGACCGACGAGGCGCGGGCGATCCGCGATCACGACGGCGAACTGCACCGCGTCGTCGGCCTGGTGCGCATCGATCCCGTCACCGCCGGCGTGGCGGCGGCATGACGCGCGGTCTCGTTGCCGGCGCCCGCGAGCAGCGCGACGCAGCGCTGCGCAGGGGTATTCGATGAGTACCGCCGTCGTCGCTCCCGCATCGAAGGTACCGGCGGCACCGGTCCAGGAGGCGGGCAACACTCCCGATGCCGTGTTCCTGATCCACGGCCTGGGCGGCACGCAGTACGACCTCGGTTCGATGCACAAGCGTCTGAAGAACGCGGGCTTCGTCACCCATTCGCTCACGCTGCCCGGCCACGGCACCGATCCCAAGGATCTCGATGGCGTCGTCGCCGAGGACTGGATCGAGGCGGTGACCGCGAAGTACCGTGAAATCAGGAGCCAGCACCCGCGCCTGCACCTCATGGGCATGTGCATGGGGTCGCTGCTGGCGGCACTCGTCGCCGCGCGCGAGCAGCACGCCGCCGGCAACCTTGTGATCCTCGCCCCTCCCGTCTACATCGACGGTTGGGCGACGCCGTGGTATCGCGGCCTGCGGCCGCTCCTCTACCTCGTGCCCGGTGTGGGGCGCACGATGAAGGTCGAGGAGGAGGATCCGTTCGGCATCAAGAACGAGCAGTTGCGCGCGATCGTCAAGGCCAAGTTCGAGCGTGGCGAGAATTTCCACTACCGCTGGGTTCCGCTCGAGTGCATACGCCAGGTCGACCGCCTGCGCGCGATGCTCATGAAGGCGGCAAAGACGATCCGCTGTCCGACGCTCGTCGTGCACGCGCGCGAGGACGAGCTCACGAGCCTGCGCTCGGCAAATTTCCTCGTCGAGCAGATCGGCGGCGGCCGCGCGCGCATGGTGGTGCTCGAGGACAGCTACCACATGGTCTGCGTCGATAACGATCGCGAGATAGTGGCGAAGAGCGTCCTCGAATTCTTCGGCGCCGCGCTGCCCGGTGCGACCTCCACGCTCGCCAACGAGCCGCGGATGTCGCGCGAGGCGCTGCACGCCGCGGTCGCGGCGTCGCTCGAACGCCTCGGCGCCGGTGACTTCGCGGGACTGCGCGAGCTCGCCATTCCCGATCTTGCCTGGGTGCAGCCGGGGACCAACCAGGTGTCGGGCGCGCATCTGGGCAAGACCTTCGCCTCGTTCGCAAGCCGCGTCACCGAGACCTGCGCGCTGCGCTTCCTCGCCTTTGGAACCCCGGTGTTCAACCGCGGCGTGGCGCTCGTCCCGGCGACGCTCGCCGCGGTGCGCGACGGCGGTGCGTTCGAGTCGCAGGGCGCGCTGCTCCTCGCCTACCACGGCGGCAAGCTCCTCGAGGCGCGCTGGTTTGCCGACGACGTTGCCCGGGAGGATGCGTTCTTCGGCGCGCCGGAGCCCGTCGATGCCGCCGCAACTTCGCTCGATGCCGATTTCGACGCCGCGACCGCCGCTTCGAAGACGCTGCGCAAGGCGCCGGACAACGACACGCTGCTGGCACTCTATTCGCTGTACAAGCAGGCGACCGTGGGTGACGCCCGCGGCGAGCGACCCGGCGCGCTCGACATGATCAATCGCGCGAAGTTCGACGCCTGGAGCGCGCGCAAGGGGACCGCGCGCGACGCGGCGATGAAGGCGTACATCGACCTCGTGCGCAAGCTCGTGGGCGGCCATTCGATCGAGTGACGCGGTGTCGCCCCCGGTACCTCTGGGTGTCCACCGCGCGGCACGCGATGGTTGTGTGATATCATGCTATCAGTGATCGCAACGCGGAGGCGTCGATGGCGCAAGTGATCGTCCGGCAACTGGAAGAGGAAGTGAAGCGGCGACTGAAGCGCCGCGCCGAAACGCATGGGCGCAGCATGGAGGAGGAGGTGCGCGAGATCCTGCGCGTCGCGGTGAGCGAGGAGGGGCGGCCGGTCACCCGACTGGGCTCCCGAATCGCCGCCCGCTTCGGGGAGATCGGGCTGACGCGCGATTTGCCCGAACTGAAAGCGCAGCGGCCGCGGCCTGCCGACTTCATCAAGTGATCGTCCTCGACACCAACGTGGTGTCGTCGCTCATGCGTGCCCCGTCCGAGATGGTCGTCGTGCGCTGGCTCGATCTCCAGCCCGCGGAATCGATCTGGACAAGCAGCATCACCGTATTCGAGGTCCGCCTCGGGTTGGCGCTGTTGCCCAAGGGGCGCCGGCGGCAACTGCTCGAAGCGGCATTCGATGATCTTCTCGCGGAGGATCTCGAACATCGCGTGCTGGATTTCGACAGCGCCGCGGCGACCGAGGCGGCAACGCTCGCTGCTGCACGGCAGAGGGCGGGGCGGCCGGTGGACATGCGGGACACGCAGATCGCGGGAATCGCCCTCGCCAGGCGAGCGACGCTTGCCACCCGCAACGTCAGGCATTTCGAGGATCTCAAGGTGGCCGTCGTCAATCCATGGGATGCGAGTCGTCCGTAGACTTGCGCACGATTCACGGGGCGTGCAGCCACGGGTTCGCGCGCTTCGTGCCCCTCGCGCCGCTGACCGACGCAACACGGCGACCCGGAACAACGACTGCCCGCCAGAATCGTTGCGATTGACGCCTTTCGCCGCGCGTCGCACGGTGGCATCAAGGCGACGGTGGGGGCGCACGAAGCGCGCTTCCGCGCGCGGAGAGCGTCACCGCCGTCGCCCCCGGCACCCACGGTTTCCGCCGTGCGGTGCGTGACCCCCGGCCTGCCTTCAGTCCACGCCGCCGCGCTTGCGCGCCGCCTCCCGGTCGCGCAGCAGCTTGCGCTGCACCTTGCCGGTGGTCGTCATCGGCAACGCGTCGATGAACTCGATCTCCTTCGGATACTCGTAGGGTGCGAGGAACGTGCGCACGTGCCGCTGGATGTCCTCCTCGATCGCGCGCGAGGGGACGACGCCTTGCGCCAGCACGACGAACGCCTTTACCACGTTGCCGCGCGTCGCGTCGGGCGATGGCACCACCGCGCAGTTCACCACCGCCGGGTGCTTGACGATGCAGTTCTCGATCTCCGACGGCCCCACGCGATAGCCCGCGACCTTGAACACGTCGTCGGCACGGCCCTGATACCAGAGGTAGCCGTCGGCATCCATCGTCGCCACGTCGCCGGTGCGGCACCAGTCTCCCGCGTACTTGCGGCGCGTCGCCTCGGGATTGTGCAGGTACTCGAGGAAGAAGACCGGGTCGGGCGTGCCGTCGGGGGCGATGCGGTTCAGTGCGACGTCGCCGGGTCCGCCGCGCGGCACCTCGTTGCCGTCGTCGTCGATCACCGCGACGCGATGGCCCGGATACGGACGGCCCATCGACCCCGGCTTCGCCGGCCACTGCGATTGGCAGTTGCCGACGATGTAGTTCATCTCGGTCTGGCCGAACATCTCGTTGATCGTGACGCCGAGCGCCTCCTGCGCCCACGCGAAGACCGTCGTACCCACCGCCTCGCCTGCGCTCATGATCGAGCGCAGGTCGATGTCGAACACCTCGCGCGGCTTCGGATACGCTTTCATCATGAGCTTCAACGCGGTGGGAAACAGGAAGGTGTTGCGCACCTGGTAGCGCTCGATGAGACGGAACGCGCGCTCGGGGTCGAAGCGACCGCGGTAACCGACGATCGGTTGCCCGAAGTAGAGCGCCGGCAGGAGCGCGTCCATGAGCCCACCCGTCCACGCCCAGTCGGCCGGCGACCAGAAGAGATCGCGCGGCTGCGGGTAGCCGTCATGCGAATGGACGAACCCGGAGAGGTTGCCCAAGAGGCAACGGTGCGGCATCAGCGCGCCCTTGGGCGGGCCCGTGGTGCCGCTCGTGTAGACAATGATCGCCGGATCGTCAGCGCGGGTGGTCACCGCGGCGAAGTGCGGGCTGGCAGCGCTCACCAGCGTGTCGTAATCGAGGAGATCGGCGGCACGCGCGCTGGCCACGCCGATCGCATGCGTCAGCCCGGACAACTTCGCGCGAATCGCCGCGAGATTGTCCATCGACTGCGGATCGACGAAGGCGACGCGCGCGCCGGAATTGGCGAGGCGATACTCGAGCGCCTCGGGGCCGAAGAGGAACGACAGCGGCACCGTCACCGCGCCCAACTGGTACGTGGCGAGGTGCGCCGCGAGAGTCTCGCGCCGCTGCGGGAGGATCAGCGCGACCTTGTCGCCGCGCCCGACGCCGAGTCCCGCGAGGACGTTCGACAGACGATTGGCCTCGCGCGCAAGATCGAAGAAAGTATGCGCCGACGTGGCGCCCGTCTCGTCTTCCCAGTACAGCGCAAAGCGAGCGCGATCATCGGCCCAGCGACTGCAGCACGCCTGCGCGATGTTGAACTCGACTGGAACCTCCCAGCGGTGGCTCGCGTGGAGTTCGGCATGGCGATCGATGCGCACGGTTTCAGTCTCTCGGTGGCGGCGGCAATGCCACGCCGACGATATCACTTACCGCCGGCAGGGGCGCGGTAACGTCGCCCGATTCGACCATGGCCCACACCCAGTCGGACTGCCGCTCGAGCAGGCGACCGAAGCGTACCGGATTGCTTGCCCGGGCACTCGTGAGGTGCAGTCGCTTGCCGGGCTGGTACTCGGCGCGCGGAACGATGAGCGATTGCACCTCTTGCTCGTCGTCGCGCTTGCGCAGCGCGAGAAAAAGGCCGTGGAAGCGGCGCCCCTGCGTGGTCGTCTCGCCGTCGACCGAATAGGCGTCGCTCGCCTTGTGCACTTCGGCGAGTTCGACGCCGACGAGCGAATTGGCGACGATCTGCATGCCGATCTCCGCCCGCTCGGCCGTCTTCCGTCGGATCCGACGAATGATGCCCAGCATCCACGCGGGGTCGTCGTGGGGACGGATTGCCGCCAGCGTGCCGAGCGCCACGGCCCCGGCCGCACCCACTGGCGCGACGAGACGATATCCGGTCCGGCTCACATCGCGGATTTCCCACGGCCCCCCGGGGGCCGCGAACCGTGCGAAGCGGCGGCGCACGAGTTCGACGCGGCGATCGGCCTCGTTGCGTATCCGGCCGAACACGGCGAGTTCGAGCGTGCTCCCGAAACTCTTGCCCGACTCGAGGTGCGGGACCGGGACGATATCCTCCTCGCGCAGGTACGCGGAGATGTTGCCGAAGCCGACGATCGCGTCCGCCGTGCCCGCCGCGGCGGAGCGCTCGCCGCGACGGGCGAATGGCTTGAACTCGGGGTCGACCTGCGCGGCGATGCGCGCTACGAGTCCCAACTGCTCGGTGCGTTTGGGCGTGCGATCGGACAGCGGCTCCCGCTTGATCTTTTGCTCGAGCATGAGAACGTTCTGCAGCAGCACCGAATGCAGCGCCCGGGTGTCGAGGAAGAGCACGCGACCCTCGAGCGGCCCCGGCGTGCGGCGCTTCAAGCCCTCGCGCGAGGCGAGGTCGACGTAGAACGAGGTCGCGGTCGACGGTTCGAGCGCGAGACGTAACGGCGCCGCCCAAGACTCGAGTTCGGCGGCCACCCACTCGAGATGGCGGGCGGTCATGTTGCCACCGTGCATGAGTTGCAGCAGCAACGTCATCAGGTACTCGTGCTCGATCGTGGTGCTGCTCGCACCGCGCGGCACGATCTGGCGCTCGATCTGCCGCGAGCAGGCGAGCGCGAAGAGGTCGTGCAATTCGGTCCATTTGGCCGGGATCCACGCCTCGTAGCGGTAGAGGCGGATTCGCGCATCGAGCCCCATGTGGACGATCTGCCGGCCAACGAGTTCGGCGACGAGTTGCTGCCATTTGCTGCTCTGCGCGTGTCGCGAGACCTCGCGGGCGTAGGTGTCGTAGACGAGGAGAAACGCCTGCGTGAGATCGAAGAGCGCCGTCCACAACTGGCGCTCGATCTTCGTGCTGCGCGTCGCGTGCTCGATGTACTGCTGCGTCAGGGTCTTGCGCAAACTTGCGCAGCAGTGATCGACGTGGATGAGCGTGGCGAGCCGCTGCGGCGTGCGCGGCGCGTCGGCCTCGGCAGCGCGGCCGAGCACGGGCACGAGCCCGGCCTGCATCGCCAGCGGATCGTTGGCCGGGAACGCGGCGAGCCAGCGCTCGGCGGCTCGCAAGTCCGCGAGCGGATCCTTGTCACTCTTGCCAAAGCCGAACATCGGGTGCGAGGGATGAAAATTGGGCCGTTGCGTTGTCCTGCACGGGGGCGGCGAAAGAAGCAGGCCGTCGATGACACCGTGGCGGCGCCGATCATGGCGCAAAGTGGCCGCTTGGGCAAGGCGCGCCGGTATCGCTGGCACGTATCGTGCATGTACGCGTCGTGCAGCACAAATGCGACCTTGCGGATCGGTCGCGTCACTTGCAGACCCGGTTATCCTATGATTGTGCGGTACAGACCACGCCAATCGCCAGGTACCGGGAACGGTAACGTCGGACAGGGCAGACGACATGGGCATTCTGATCAAGGCACCGACCCGCCGCCGCGAGGTCGGATTGGTTGCGGTCGAGGGACCGGACAGCGGCGCGGACACGCGCGGCGCATTGCACATTCGCGAGGTCGTGCGCAGCACCGGGCTGCGGCGCGAGCAACTCTACATGTGGCAACGACGGTACGGCTTTCCGTCGCCGCTGCGCGATCCTTTCGGGGATCGCCTCTATCCACCGGATCAGGTGGCGCGCTTGAAACTCATCAAGCAACTGCTTTCGGAGGGCTGGCGGGCCGGCGCCGTGGTGCCGCTCGCCGACTCGGCGCTGCAATCGATGCTGGGCCTCGCCGTCGACGAACCGGCACCGCTGCCCCCGGAGATCGAGACCGCGGTCAAGCTGCTCGCTCAGCATCGTGTGGGCGAGATGCAGAATCACCTGTCCAAGCTCCTCGTCGGTCAGGGTCTGCGGAAGTTTCTCGAGCAGACGCTCATTCCGCTCAATGAGGCAGTGCACGAACGCGTGGTGCGCGGCGAGATGCAGAACTTCCAGGAATTGCGCTTTGCCGATCTCGCGCAGCGCCTGCTGCGGGATGTGACGCGCCTGGTGCGGCCGACCCGCGACGCGCGTCAGGTCCTCCTCGTCACGCCTCCGAACGACCCCAACCAGTTGGGGCTCGCGATCCTCGAACTCCTGCTCTTCACCGAGGGTGTCAATTGTCTGGCGCTGGGTGCCGGCGTTCCGGCGCAGGAGATCGCCGGCGCCGCCGATGCGTACAAGGTCGCGCTGGTGATGCTGCTCTTCGATCGCGGCATCTCCGGCAAGATTGCCGGTCAGGAGATTCGCGGGTTGCGCGCCGCGCTCCCGAGCGTGGTGCCGCTGGTGGTGAGCGGACGTGCCGTCAATCTCCTCGCCAAGCCGATCGCCGAGGTGCATACGGCCGCCGATTTCAGCTCGGTCATGGGGAAACTGCGGGCGCTCGGCGTGCTTCCGGCCACCCCGGTCTCGCTCGTCGGCATGCATTCGGACCTGCCGCAGCGCGCGTAGGCGTAGCATTGCGGGGTGGATCGAACGCCGCCCCTCGCACCGCCCGCCAACGCCCGCGACACTCGCCCCTGGGCCGTGTCGCGGCGCACCGTCTGGCGCTGGCTCGGGCTGGTATTGGCGGCGACGATCGCCTGGCTACTGCTCGTCACCTATCGGCAGCCGGGGTTCGTGCTCGATCTCGCCAATCTGCGCTGGTGTTGAGCGCTATCCTGCGGGGTCACGGCTCGCTCAGGAATTCCGCGAGGGTCCTCCGCTCCTTCTTGGTCGGACGTCCGGAATGGCGTGGGGCGCCCGCCCGCTCCGCGCGCTGTTGCGCGAGCGCCTCCTCACGCGCGCGAAGACTCGCCTCGTCCTCGCGATAGAGAACTGCCGCGTCGGTCGCGCCGCCGCGCCGGTCGGACGCAACCAACACCTGCACGCGCCAGGTGAACCCCCCGCGGCGGACGGTCACGGCATCGCCGGCACGTAGCACGTGCGCGGGCTTCACACGCTCGTCGCCCAGACGCGCCTGACCGGCGTCGATCGCCTGTGCGGCAAGCGTACGCGTCCGGTAGAAGCGCGCCGCCCACAGCCATTTGTCGAAGCGCACGCGCCCGGTCGCCGCGTCGGCCCTCGAACGATGCTGGTTCACGATACCGCCGGCCGGCCGGAACGCCGCCGAGCACTCATGCCGCCTTTACCTTCGGCTCGACCTTGAGGTTGTACAAGGTCATCGGCAATGCGGAGTTCTTGTCGAAGAGCGCGCCTGCCTCGACCCCGGCGCGTGCCACGGCTTCGGCGGTCTTGAGACGCGGATACAGCGCCTGCATGGCGCCCAGCGCGAACTCGCGTCCGGTGCCGGCTGCCCAGAACTGCGTGTACTCGAATACCTCGCGCATCGAGTAGACGCCGAAGATGCCGTGCGCATTGGCGATGAGCGCGGTGATCTGTGTCGATTCGTAGGGATCGTCCTCCTCTTCCTTCGGGTTCAGGAAGTGCTGCTCCTTGAGGATCGGATGCAGGCGGCGGAACGTTTCGAAAATGGCGAACTTGTCCGAGAAATCGAGCGGCTCCTGCCGCTGCAGGAGGCTTTCGAATACCAGCTGGTGCGCGGCCGATCCGCACAGGCCGATGAAAGTGTCGCGGTAGCGCACGATCTTGTCGTACGTGCGATCGTGTTCGGCGCCGAGGCGGGTGTCGCCGAAGGTGGTGAGCGAGTCGGCGGCGATGGCGATATCGTCGCCTTTGCGGACGATGACGAGCGTGGTCATGGGATGATCGAAGCGCAGTGCCGCGCGGAGTATTGCCTCGCGTGGCGAGTTGGCGTCGCGGCCGCAGCGCGCGAACGGTGGATGGACTGCAATTATACGCGCGGCACCGGCAGCGCCGCGGCTGCGGGGATCCGCGCGGGTCGCCAGGCGCGGATCGCGTAGTCGAGGAAGCCACTTCCGTTGGCGGGCCGTGCATCGGGTTCGCACTGGCCAAGAAAGCGCCACGCCGCGAGCAGTGCGATCACCGGGTCGGCGTGCGGCAGCGCTGGCGCCTGCGTGTGCTTGGAGAGCTTGTGGCCGCTCTCGTCGGTCGCCACCGGGACGTGCAGGTATTCCGGTGTCGGCAGGCCGAGGTAGCGTTGCAAGACGATCTGTCGCAGCGTCGAAGTCAAGAGGTCGGCGCCGCGCACGATGCTCGTGACATCCTGCGCCGCATCGTCGACGACGACCGCGAGCTGGTAGGCGAACAGACCATCGGCGCGACGGACGATGAAATCGCCGACGTCGCGCGCGAGGTCCTGCGTCTGCACGCCTTGCGCGCGATCGATGAAGGACGTCGTGCCTGTGGTCACCCGCACGCGCCACGCGTGCGGAGTCCGGGCTCGCGCGGCGCCGATGCCGTCACGACAGGTCCCGGCGTACACGCGCTCGCCGAGGGCATTGGGCGCGGTTGCTTCCAGTTCGCGGCGCGTGCAGACGCAGCGATAGACGAGGTCGGCCGCGGCGAGACGCGCCAGCGCCGCGTCGTACAGCGCGGTGCGCTCGCTCTGGCGCACCACGTCGCCGTCGATCCGGAAGCCGTAGCGGTCGAGCGCCTCGAGAATCGCGCGCTCGGCCCCGGGCCGGCTGCGCGGCGTATCGACGTCCTCGATCCGTACGAGCCACGTCCCGTCGCGCTGGCGCGCGTCGCAGTAGCTCGCCAGCGCCGCGACCAGTGACCCGAAGTGCAGAGGGCCGGTCGGCGAGGGTGCGAAGCGGCCGCGGACCGGCCGCGCCGAGGGAGGCTGGTCGCCGCTCACCGCGGCACGGAACCGCCGCGCGGGTCGACGATGGCCGCGGTGGCGCCGATCGGGGTGTACGTGAAGTGACGATCGACGGCAGTGATCACCGCCAGCGGGTACTCGGGGCGGCCGAGGCTTCCGTTGTAACGGCCGAGCGCGCGGTAGTAGTCGCCGCTCTCGATGTCGAGGTAGTGGCGCAGGATCACCGCGCCATAGCGCAGATTGGTGCGCAGGTTGAAGAGGTTCTGGTCGGCGGTCCCGATCTGCTTCACCCAGAAGGGCATCACCTGCATGTAGCCGCGCGCGCCGACACTCGACACCGCGTATTTCTTGAAGCCGCTCTCGTGATACATCACGCCGAGGACGAGTTGCGGATCGAGTCCGGCACGCGTCGCTTCGTAGTGCACCGTGGCGAGGAGGTCACGCCGCTCGCGCTCGTCGGGAACCTTGCGGGCAATGCGCCGAGACATCTCGGCGAGCCACGACGCGATGTCGGTGCGCTGCGCGTAATCGGCCGGGACCGGCGCGTCCGCAATCGCCTTCGCGAGGCCGGCGACGACCGACGGCGCGAGCTTCTCCTCCTGCTGCGCGCCGGCGCGCGCGGCCAGCGATGCGGCCAGCAGGCAGCCGATCAGCGCGACGCGCAGCATCGGCACGAGGATGCCCGGCGGTCGCATCGCGGCGTTCATCCGCGCATCGGTGGTCACGTCGGCAGGGGACGGCTCGGCCGATCGCTACCGCGCACCGCGCGCGAGGCGCTCGCGGACGAAGTCGGCGATCTCGACGCGCGCCACGGGTGTCGCCGTCGTATCGCGCCGTCCCTGGTACTCGACCTTGCCCTCCTTCAAGCTGCGCTCCCCGATGGTGATGCGGTGCGGGATCCCGATCAGTTCGAGGTCAGCAAACATCACGCCAGGCCGCTCGCCGCGATCGTCGAGCAGCACCTCGATGCCCGCATCCTCGAGTTCGGCGTGCAGGCGGTCGGCCTCCGCGCGTACGACCTCGTTGCGATCGTAACCCACGGGAGCGATGGCCACGGTGAACGGCGCCAGGGGTTCGGGCCAGACGATCCCCTTGGCGTCGTGATTCTGCTCGATCGCGGCGGCGACCACGCGCGTCACCCCGATCCCGTAACAACCCATCTCGAGCACCCGCGACTGGCCCTCGGCGTCGAGATACGTGGCGCCCATCGCCTCGGAGTACACGTGCCCGAGCGCGAAGACGTGGCCGACCTCGATGCCGCGCACGATGTCGAGCGTGCCCTGGCCGTCGGGCGAAGGATCGCCCTTGACCACGTTGCGGATGTCGGCGACGAGGTCGGGCTCGCGGCAATCGCGGCCGAAGTTGACGCCCACGAGGTGCGCATCCGCCTCGTTCGCGCCGCACACGAAATCGGCCATCACCGCCACCGAGCGGTCGACGATGAGCGGAATCGCCGAAGCGATGCCGACCGGGCCGAGATAGCCGGGCTTGCAGCCCGTGGCAGCGACGATCTCGGCTTCGGTTGCCCAACGCCAGCCTTCCATCCCGGGAAGGTTGCCGATCTTCACCTCGTTGCCCATGTGGTCGCCGCGCACGAGCAGCATGTGCGCGCGCTCACCTGCCCACACCATGAGGCACTTCACGGTGCGGGTGAGCGGCAGGCCGAGGAGTTGCGCCACGCCTTCGCAGGTGCCGATGCCCGGTGTCGCCACCTTCGCCATTGCCTGCGTTGCTGCCGGCCGCGCGATCGCGGGTGCGACCGCTTCGGCCTTCTCGACGTTCGCCGCGTAGTTCGAGCCGGTGCTGTAGGCGAGCGCATCCTCGCCCGCGTCGGCCAGTACCTGGAACTCGTGCGACGACAACCCGCCGATGTTGCCCATGTCGGCCTCCACGGCGCGGAACGACAGCCCCATGCGCGTGAAGATGCGGGCGTACGCGTCGTACATCTTGCGGTAGCTCGTCATCATGGCGGTGGCGTCGACGTCGAACGAGTACGCATCCTTCATGATGAATTCGCGGGCGCGCATGACGCCGAAACGCGGGCGGATCTCGTCGCGGAACTTGGTCTGGATCTGGTAGAAATTGACCGGCACCTGGCGGTAGCTGCGGATCTCGCGGCGCACGATGTCGGTGATCACCTCCTCGTGCGTGGGGCCCAGCACGAAGTCGCGCTCGTGACGGTCCTTCATGCGCAGCATGTTGGATCCCATCTTCTCCCAGCGTTTCGTTTCCTGCCAGAGTTCGGCGGGATGCACCACCGGCATCACGAGTTCGAGCGCGCCGGCGCGATTCATCTCCTCGCGGATGATGGTCTCGACCTTGCGCAGCGTGATGAGGCCGAGCGGCATCCACGTGTACAGCCCGCTGCCGAGCTTGCGGATGAGGCCGGCGCGCAGCATGAGCTTCTGGCTCGTGATGTCGGCTTCGGCGGGTGCTTCCTTGAGTGTCGACAGGTAGAACGTGGAAACGCGCATGATCTTGTTTTTGCAGGGCAAGCCGTCGATTGTACCGGACGGCGCTCGCACCATCCCGGCGGCGTCGGGCGGCCCGTGACGCGCAACGGACGCCGGGGCGCACGCCCTCAGCGGGGTCGCCTGGCGAGGTCGATGTCCATGTACTGGACGTACGCCGAGAACGGCGACGGATAGTAGCCGAGGAGCCACGGCTGGACGAAAGCATTCTGCACGTCGACGAGCAGCGGGATCACCGGTGCGTAACCCTGCAGGATCGCGGTCATGGTGCGCGCGGCGCGCAGCCGCGTGGAATCGTCGCGGGCGCGCACGAAATCGCGGTACGCGTGATCGTACGGCGCGTAGCGGAAGCGCGATTCGTTGGCTTCCGGCGGCATCGGTCCGTAGAAGGTCTGGAAGATGAGGCCGTTGGGATTGGCGGCGCGCCCGTGGATGGCGAGCGCGAACTGGCCCTGCGCGGTCGCCTTGAAGAGATCCTGCACCGGGACCGCACGGAAATCGAGACGCACGCCGAGCGCATCCATGTTCTTCTTCAGGAGCGTCTGGATCTCGCGCCACACCGTGCCGGTGAAGATCGTGAGGACCACGGTGAGCGGCTTGCCGTCCGGCGCGAGACGCATTCCCTGTGCATCGCGGCGGTCGTAGCCCAGGCGATCGAGGAGGGCCGCGGCGGTGGCCGGGTCGTAGGGTCGTGGCGGCGCGTCGGGGTCGAAACCCGCGATGCCGGGGGCGACGATCTGGTTGGTGGGCAGCGCCTGACCCTGGTAGACGACGCGCTTCAGCGTCGCCACGTCGATACCGAGCGCGATCGCGCGGCGCAGCGCCGTGTGGGCGCGGTCCATTCCGCCCACCACCGGGTCGTCCATGTTGACATACAGCGAGCGCACCGAATTCGTCGCGTAGACGATGCGCGTGATCCCGCGGGCGGCGAGGGGCGGGGCGAGCGCGTCGTTGACGAGCAGCGGACCGACCGCCTCGCCGCGCAGTTCGATGACGTCGACCGCGCCACGATCGAATTCGAGGACGCGCACGTTCTGCTCGTCGATGATCTGCGCCTCGATGCGACCGATGGCCGGGAGCTTGCGTCCCTTCATCGCGGCGGCGATCGGCGCCGCCTCGGGATTAGTCGTCGCCGGAAACTGGAGCGTGCGGTAGTCGGGATTGGCCTCGAACACGAGGCGCGAGCCGCGCTGCCATTCCTTCAGCCGATACGGCCCGGTGCCGACCGCGCGCGCCTGGATGTCGCCTTTCGCGGCTTCGACGACCTCGCGCGCCACCGCTTCGATGACGAGGAGGCCCAGCGCCACTGCGTACTGCTCGTCGGTGAACGTCAGCTGCAGCGTGTGACGGTCGATGGCCCGCAGCCCCTCGACCCGCGCGTCGTAATCGAACTTCGCGCCGGGCTTGCGCGCGGCGTCGACCACCGCCCGCATGCCGACGATGAGGTCGGTGACTTCGGGATCGCCGCCCCCGCGCAGGTTGGGATCGCAGTAGCGCTTGATCGAATAGACGTAGTCCTCGGCGACGAGTTCGCGCGGCTTGCCGCCGAAGGCGGGGTCGGGCGTGAAGCGGATCCCCGGTTGCAGGCGGATCGTCCACGTCTTGCCGTCGGCGGAGATCGCCGGCATCCCGGACGCCGTCCGCGGCGCGGGGCCGGGCGGGCGATCGAGGTAATGCCACTCGTACATGCCCTCGTAGACGAGCTGCGCGGCGTCGCGCGAATACTTGTCCTGGAGCTGGTGCGGATCGAGGGTGTCGATGTCGCTGATGGCCAGGCGCAGGACCTTGGCCGGATCGGCGGCGTGGGCGAGCACCGCGCCGGCGAGGAGCGCGGCGGTCAGGAGGGCGACGACAGGACGCAGCATCGCTCTCCGAGGCTATGGATCGGCAAGTGGCGCCTGGGCGGACGCGAACGGCGCCCCCTTTGGGGGCAGCGAGCGAAGCGAGCGTGGGGGTCGTTCATCGTCAGCGGCGCCGGGCCGCCCCAAGCCGCTGACTGCGCCCCCTTTGGGGGCAGCGAGCAACGCGAGCGTGGGGGTCGTTCACCCTCAGCGCACGACGAGGACCGGCAGCTTGCTGTGCGTGAGCACCTTGGTGGTTTCGCTGCCGAGGAGCAGTGATGCCAGGCCGCGGCGACCGTGCGAGGCCATCACGATGGTGTCGGCCTTCGCCTTCTTGGCGCCGGCGAGGATCGCCTCCCAGGGCGAGTTGCTCGTGGCCTGCATCGTCGCCACTTCGACCCCCTTGACCTTGGCGGCAGTCCGGTCGAGGAGCTTCGTCGCTTCCTCCTTCATTGCCTTGGCGTAGTCGCGACGCGAGACCATGCCGACCGACACACCCTCGGCGTAGACCTGCATCGGGTATTCGGGAACGACGTGCAGCAGCGTGACGCGGGCGCCGGTGGCCTTGGCGAGTTCGACGCTGTGGGCTACGGCCTTGAGCGAGAGCTTGGAACCGTCGATGGGAACCAGCAGATGTTTGTACATCGTCAACCCCTTTCGTGTCGTCGATTGCGATTGTCGAGCAGGACCATATCCGATGATACCTGCGAGCGCAGGGTTCCGGTTGATGGTCATCAAGGCCGCGCGTGCGACAATGGCCGCGCCTGTTGCCTTTGCCACGTTGCCACGCGCATCGTGGCCGCCCGCTCGCCCATCCTGCCGTTTCGCTGTGCCCCCGCCTGCTGCCACTGCCACCGACATCCACGCCTGGGCGCGCGCGAGCCTCGCCGCCGATACCGGCGCCCAGGCCGAAGCCTGCGATGCGCAGATCACCGCTGCGCTCGTCTCGCTCGTTGCGCCGCCGCCGACGCGCGCCCTGGCCGAGCTCTTCGCGACCGCGCCGTCGGCGGATGGCTACCGGCACGTCTGGCGCCTCCTGGCGCGGGCCGAGCGCAGTGGGGCGTTCGGGCACGGCTCGCTGGTCCATCTCTTCGCACTGCCGCTCATCGTGGTCGCGGCCCTCGCTGAAGCGCGAAGCGGACCGCGTGAGCTGCCCGGCGTCGTTGCTGATGCAGCGGAACTGAGCGCGCTCCTCGTCGAGCACGGCGCGCTGGCCGGGAACCGGACGATCGCGGTCGGCTCCGCGCTTGCGGACGCCAACGCGCTCGACTTCGCGCGCCTGCCCGTCTTGTTCGCCGCCGCTGCCGGCGCCACGACGGAGGGGGGCGTGACGGCGAGAGCCGATGTCGCCCCGGCGCCGATCGCCGTCACCGGCACGAACGAATCGGTGCACCTGCGCTTCCTCATGGGCACGGCGCTGGCCGCACCCGGCGCTGCGCTCTTTTCCGCCGCCGAAGTCGGACGCTGGTCGCTGCCGCTCACGCAGCGCCTCTCGGCGGCGCTTGCCGTGCCCGGGACGTCGGTGCTGGCGCTGCCGCGCGCCCCGCTGCCGCTCGTCGAGGCGCTGTGGCAAGGACGTCTCGCCCAGCGCGAGGTAACGGCGCAACTCTTCGTCAGCAATGCGGCGCGCGACCTGCGGGCGCGGGTGGGCGAACCGTCAGCAGTGATCAGCGTGCACCAGCGGCGCTCCGGGGAAGCTCCGTTCGAGGTGCGGCTGTCGCTGTCGTCGCCGTTCGAGCCGGGTGCCGCCCAGGGCCTGCGCTGTCCGCTGTGGCCGCTCGACCGCGTCGACGACGTGGTGGCGATGCTCGTCACCCTGCTTGGCGACTGCCGCATCGCCGCCGTTCGCCGTGAGCCGGGCGTGCATCCCGATCGCGACCCGCGCAGCGGCGGTCCGCTGCTGTTCAAGGCCGCCGGCGAGAACGACAGACCGGCCGGGCACTGACGCGGCCGCCCGCCGGCCGCGGCGCCGACGACGTCATGCGCCGGCGCCCTTCGCGGGCGGCACCGGTGAGTCGCTTCGCCTCACGCGACCGATCCCGCTCACCCGCTCGGTGACCTCGGGGTCGCCCAGGTACTCGACCTCGCCGGCACCGGAGATCACCGCGTGCAGCGTGCGCGTCGCGTGCACGATCACCTGTCCGGCACCGGTCACCGTGACCGTGGCGTCCCGGCTCACGAGATCGCCGGCGCGGTACTCGCCGGCACCGGCGATGGTGACGGTTTGCGTGGCGACGGCGCCGGACAGCACCGCGCGCAGCGCGCCCGCCCCCGACACCGTGAGCGAATCGGCGGCGAGGCCGCTGATCTCGATCGACGTGCCGCCCGCTCCCGAGATCGCGAGCGCCGGCGTGCGCAGCCCGGCGACCACCACCTTGACCGCGCCGGCAGCGGCGATCGCGTCGAGGCTGCGAAAATCGACGGTGATGCGCGACGCGCGCCCGCTGCCGCGGTCGAGCAGCCAATCCCACCAGTGGCGCTCGTCGCTCGATTCGAGGTGCAGCGTGCCGTCGCTGACGCGCGCCGAGACGAGGGCGCCGCCGTCGGCGGCCATGGAGGTGACGCTTTCACGATCGCCTTGCACCAGCGTGACGTCGGCGGTCCCGGCGACCTCGATGCGGCGAAACGGCGGCAGCGCCTGCGTCAGCGGCTTGGTCGTCACCGCGACCGCGGGCGCGGCGAGGCGCGGGGTGAACGACACCGTCGATACGGTGAGCCAAGTGAGCAGCGCGGCGAGCAGCACCGAGCCGACGATGACGAGGGGAAGCGTGAAGCGGCGCATGGCAGGTCCGGGATCGAAGACGAGGATACCCCGGTCGGTTGGATGCGTGGGCGCCGGTGGATGGATTCACGGCGACCGCGGCGGCCGACCACGCCGCCGAGCCGGCTTCGGCCGCCGGCCGCGCGTATAGTAGCCGCCTCGTCCCGCTCTCATCTCCTTGGTCAACCTCCATGAGCTTCGATCGTGTTCCGGCCGGCAACGATCTGCCGAACGACTGCAACGTCGTGATCGAGATCCCGATGCACGCCGATCCCATCAAGTACGAAATCGACAGCGAGACGGGTGCGGTCTTCGTCGATCGCTTCATGTCGACGGCCATGCACTACCCGTGCAACTACGGCTACATCCCGCAAACGCTGTCCGACGATGGCGACCCCTGCGACGTGCTGGTGCTCTCGCCGGTGCCGCTCATCACCGGCGTGGTCGTGCGCTGCCGGCCGATCGGCATGCTCAAGATGGACGACGAGGCGGGCGGGGATAGCAAGATCCTCGCCGTGCCCATCGACAAGCTCTCGTCGCTGTACCGCGACATCAAGTCGCCGCGCGACCTGCCGGCGATCACCACCCAGCAGATCGCCCATTTCTTCGAGCACTACAAGGACCTCGAGCCCGGCAAGTGGGTGCGCGTGGCGAGCTGGACCGAAGCCGACGAGGCGAGGCAGGAGATCATGCGCAGCGCTTCGCGCTTCGTTCCCCCCAAGCGCACGCGCAAGTGATCGTGATGCGCGGCATCGGCGCGCACGGCAAAGCGCGCGGCGCGTAGCGTGGCCGCACCCGCCGGGTCGGGCGCCGTGCGCGGCGCGGCATTGTTTCCGGCTCTTTTCGTGCTCCTGTGGAGCACGGGTTTCATCGCTGCCAAGTACGGGCTGCCGTACGCGCCGCCGTACGCCTTCCTCGCCTGGCGCATGCTCCTCGTGACGGCGCTCATCGGCGCCGTCGCGCTCGGGGGCCGGGCGCCGTGGCCGCGCACGCTCGTCGAGTACCGTGACCTCGCGATCGTCGCGCTGCTCGTGCACGTCCTCTACCTGGGCGGCGTGTTCGTCGCGATCGATGGCGGCATGGCCGCCGGCACGATCGCGATGCTCGTCGGCCTCCAGCCCATCCTGACCGTGGTGCTCGCGTGGCTGTGGCTGGGCGAAGCGGTGACGCTGCGGCAGTGGACAGGGCTGGGCTGCGGCCTCGCCGGCGTCTTTTTCGTGGTCCGGCACAAGGTGGACTTCGGCGGCAACCTGCACGGACTCGTTCCCGCCGCCATCGCGCTCGCCGGCATCAGCGTCGGCACGCTCTACCAGAAGCGGCATTGCGCGCACGTCGACCTGCGCAGCGGTGCGGCGGTGCAGTTTGCCGTGTGCGCGGTGATCTTCGGTCCGCTCGCGGCGGTTGCCGAGACCCGGTCGGTCGTCTGGACGCCGAGCTTCGCCTTCGCGCTCGGCTGGTCGGTGGTCGTGCTCTCGGTCGGGGCGATCAGCCTTCTCTACTGGCTGCTGCGCCACGGCGCTGCCGCCAACGTCGCGCGACTCTTCTACCTGGTGCCCCCGGTCACTGCCGTGCAGGCGTACCTGCTCTTCGGCGAAACGCTCGATGCGCTGGCGCTCGCCGGCATGGCGCTCATCGCGCTCGGGGTCGTCCTCGCGCGGGCGCGGTCGGCGTCGTAGCGGCAGTCGCGGGCGCTGTGGGCATGGCTGGCGCATCGTCGGCGGCAGCGCGGCGCGCGCGAGCCGGCAGGAACAGCGCGGGCTCCGCCTCCACCGTCCGCCGCACGAAATCCCACACCGCGCGCACGCGCCGCAGCCGATACCAGTCCGCGTGCGTCGCGAGCCAGAACGTCCGGCGCCATTCGGCCTGCTTCGGCAGCAGTGCGACCAGGCCGTGGCCGGGCACGAGATAGCGCGCGAGCACACCGATGCCGAGCCCCGCCCGGATCGCCGCGACCTGCGCCAGCATGCCCGAGGATGAGATGCGGATGCGCTGCGACGGCAGCACGTCGTCGAGGTAGTGCAACTGCGGCGACAGCAGCAACTCGTCGATGTAGCCGATGAGGTTGTGGCGGGCGACGTCGCTCCAGGTGCGGATGGGGCCGTGCCGACGCACGTAATCGCGCGTCGCGTACAGTCCGTAAGTGAAGTCGGTCAGCCGGGCGGCGATGTGCCGCGTGTGCTGCGGGCGGTCGAGGGTGACGATGATGTCGGCCTCGCGGGCGGTAAGGCTCGGGAAGCGCGGCAGCGTGAGGAGTTCGATGTCGAGTTCCGGGTGACGATCGACGAGCGCGCCCAGGCGTGGCGCGAGGAACGTGGTGCCGAAGCCCTCCGGTGCGCCGATGCGCACGATCCCCGATACCCGGCCGGCCTCGCCGCGCGCCTCGTCGTGCAGGAGCGCAATGTTGTTCTCGATCGTCTCCGCGTGCGCGAAGAGCCGTTGCCCCGCGTCGGTCAGGGCATAGCCGTCGCTCGTCGACTCGAAGAGGCGGCAGCCCAAGGCCTGTTCGAGGTGTTCGACCCGGCGAGCGACCGTCGTGTGGTCGACGCCCAGCTTGTTGCCGGCGTGCACGAGGCGGCGGTGCCGTGCGAGCTCGAGGAAATAGCGTAGATCGTCCCAGGCCATCGTGCGCATTTTTGCACACCGGCTGCGCCCGTGCGCGCCGCGCGGCCAGCAACCGGGGCGCTTACCATCCGGCGGTCGTCGCCGTCACGATCGTCACGGGAGGTCAGCATGGTCGAGTTTCGGGTTCGCAACACATCAACGCTCGTCGCGGCCGCACTGGCCGCGCTCGTCGCCGGTTGCAACAACGGCGGCGGATCGGGCGAATACAACACGCTGCCGGCGAACATCACCAACCTGCAGCCCGTCGCGAGCTACGACGGGGTGAGCAACGACCTCCTGACGGCAGGCTTGGGCAAGACCGGCATCGGCGGCGCCGCGCCGGGCTTTGCCGACCCCGTGAATCCGACCGTCCTCGAACTTCGGCGACGGGCGATCTACACGGGATACCGCGGCGTCATCGATCCCACGGCTGCCGGCGGTTACGGCACCCTGTACGGGCCCAACATCGACGTCAACGGCAACGACACGCTCGGCGAAGGCAAGATTGCCGGCAAGGAGTACCTCGCCTTTGCCGACGATGGCAGCGGCAAGAAGAACGTCACGCTGATGGTCCAGTTGCCCGCCAGCTTCGATCCCGCCAATGCGTGCATCGTGACCGGGCCGACGTCGGGGTCGCGTGGCATCTACGGGGCGATGGGCACGGCCGGCGACTGGGGCTTGAAGCACAAGTGCGCGGTGGCGTACACCGACGCCGGCAAGGGTGTCGGCTATCAGGATCTCGCTGCCGACAAGGTCAATCTGATCGACGGTCGCCTGGTGGCGCGATCGAGCGCGGGTACTGCCGCGACGTTCGCCTCCGACCTCACCGGGTCGGCACTCGCGACGTACAACGCGGCGTATCCCAACCGCATCGCGTACAAGCACGTGTACTCGCAGCAGAATCCCGAGCGCGACTGGGGCAAGAACGTCCTCGACAGCATCCGCTTCGCGTTCTGGGTCATCAACGACAACTACGGGACGCTCGATCCGGCGGCCGGCAAGCGCCTCGTCACGTTCACGCCGGCCAATACGATCGTCATCAGCTCGTCGATCAGCAACGGCGGCACCGAGTCGCTGCAGGCGGCCGAACAGGACGTCGACGGACTCATCGCCGGTATCGCGGTCGCCGAGCCGAATGCGCAGCCCAGCAACATGGCGGGCGTGACCGTCAATTTCGGCGGCCAGCCGGTCGCCAACGTCGGCAAGCCGCTCATCGACTACTTCACCTACCGCATGCTCTACGAGCTTTGCGCGTCGATATCGGCTTCGGCGCAGGCGCCCAACGGCATCCGTCCGGGGTGGTTCGGCTTCGGCACCACGCCGCTCGGCAATGCGCTCACGCAGGTCAACGGCGTCGAGTTGCAGACGATCGCCCAGGGTCGCTGCCAGAGCCTCGCCGACAAGGGACTGGTCACCGGCACCACCACCGCGCAGCAGGCCGACGCCGCGCTCGCCAAGATGCAGGCGTACGGCTGGGACGATGCGCTCATCAATGCGCTGCACGCTTCGCACTATCGGCTTGCCGATGCTTACGTCGCGGTGGGCTACGTGATCGCCTACGGCAAGTTCTCCGTCTCCGACAACGTCTGCGGCTTCAGCCTCGCCAACGTCGACGCCATGGGCAAGGTCGCCGCACAGGTTCCTGCCGTGCAGGCGAGCCTGTTCTCGACGAGCAACGGGCTCAACAGCGGCGGCGAGATCATCTACAACGACTCGGTCGGCGGTCCGCGCTCCTACCACGTCGGCGTGTCGCCGTCGACCAATCGCATCGACGGCTCGCTCGATGCATTCTTGTGCCTGCGCAGCATGGTCACCGGCGTCGATACCGTCACGGGCGCCGCGCTGAGCGGCGCCGCGCTCGCCATGAGCCAGCGGGTGCAGGCGGGATTCCGCGACGTCCTCCTCAACGGCAACGTGCGCGGCAAGCCGCTCGTCATCGTCGCCGGACGCAGCGACGCCCTGGTGCCGGTGAATCACGCGGCGCGCGCCTATGTGGCTTTCAATTCGAAGGTCGAGGCCAATCCCAACGTGCGCTACTACGAGATCCAGAACGGCAACCATTTCGACGCCTTCCTGCCCAATGCCGCCGGCGGCGGCGTGCAGGGCTACGACGCCCTGCTCGTGCCCGTGCACTACTACTTCACGAATGCGATGGATCTCCTCTGGGCGCGCCTGAAGACCAATGCCGCACTGCCGATGAGCCAGGTCGTGCGCACGACGCCGCGTGGCGGCACGCCGGGAGCGGCACCGGCCATCACCACGGCGAACGTGCCGAAGATCGCGGCGTCGCCGGCAGTGGCCAATATGATCACCATCGGCGGCGGTACGATCAACGTTCCGCGCTAGCGCATGACGCGGAGTGGGCCGGGCGGCGCGATGATGGCCACCCGGGTCGACGCGCCGCGCTGCGCCGGGGTGCGCGGTCTCAGGCTGCCGCAGTCGCGTTCTCGTTGACGATGCGCGTGCCGGCAATGCGGTCGTGGAGGAACTGGCGATCGCGGTCGACGAGCGCCCAGAGGAAGCCGAGCGCGACGAGCCAGGCGGCGTGCGCGCCCCAGCCGTGCGGGGCGAGCACTGCGTACGCGGCCACCGCCGCCAACGGTCCGATCCAGGTCGCGAGGTAGCGCATGAGGGCCACGCGCGGCGCGAGCGGCTCACCACCCGCGCACACCAGGCGCAGGCGCCACGTCTTCATGGGCAGCGTGCGGCGTCCGTTCGACCAGCACCACGTGAAGTAGCCGGCAAGCGCGGCAAAGAGAATCCAGAAGAGCGCGAGCCGCTGCGGCAACGCGGGCACCGCGAGGTCCTTCGCCGCTCCGGCGTGACCCGGGGTGACGAGCGGTAGCAGCGCGAAGGTGGCGACGAACAGCAGCGCGACGAGCAGGAAGCCTTCGTAGATCAGTGCGGCGCAGCGCCGGGTGAGCGAGGCGTCGCTCGGTGCCGCGACCCGAGCGGGCGCCGGTGCCTGCGGTGTGCGCAAGGGTGGATCAACGGCCGCGCGACGGCTCGGCGGTGGGCGCCGTGGCCGGTGCTGCCGAGGAGGGTGCCGGACGGGTTGCCGCGGGCGGTGTCGCCGACGGCGCCGGACGCGCTGCCGATGGCGGTCGCGCATCGCCCGCCTTGGGCGCGGCGGGCGGCGGGCGTGCTGCCAGTTCGCGCTTCTCGTCCGGCGTGAGGTTCTGGTACTCCTGCCAGCGCTGGCGGACCGCGTCCTTCTGGTCCGGCGGGAGTTTCCCGAGCGACTTGTAGCGCTCGCGCGCCGCTTGCCGCTGCTGCGGCGTCAATTCCGCCCAGGACTTCATCTGCTCCTCGATCCGTCGCTGCTCGGCGGGGCTCATGCTGGAGTAGCGCTTTGCGATCCCCCGCCATTTCTCCTTGCGCTGCGGCTCCAACCGGTCCCAGTCGGAGGCGAGCGGCGCCAGGACCTGGCGCTCGGCCGGGGTGAGTTGCGACCAGGTGGGCGAGCGCGCGTCGACCTGCGCCTGTGCCGCCGGCACCGCCGCGAACGCAAGCGAAAGGACCAGAGCCGCGGTCGCGAAAGCGGGTACGACGGCCGGCATCAACGCTGGAAACTCGTAAGCCAGGTCTGGAATCCGCGGTCGACGTAGGCGTCGATGGGCAGGTCCGACGTGAGGATCTGGACGTCGAGGTCGGTGATCTCGCGCGTGTTGCGATCCGTGCGCCAATCCTGATAGCCAAGGAAGAGAGCGCCGACCACGACCACCCCCGCGAGCCCGAGCCACCCGCGGCGCCACCAGCCGCGGTGACCACCGATCCCGCCGCCGGCACCGTGGAGCGCGACCTCGGCTGCCGTTGCGGGTACCGCCCCGGTCACGCCGGCGAGCGCGCGAGCGCGCGCCTCGCGCAACCGATAGAGCGTCCCCGGACGCATCCCGGCCACGCTATCGTCGAGGTAACTCTTTATTTTCGTTGCGAATTCTTGTTCGTCGCGGATCATAACCTGACCCCCATGGCGGCGAGCATCTCGGCCAGGGCGTGGACGGCACGCGAGCAATGGGTCTTGACGCTGCCTTCGGTACACCCCATCACAGCGGCGGTTTCCGCCACATCCAGTTCTTTCCAGTAACGCAGCAGAAACGCTTCCCGTTGACGCGCCGGGAGCTTGGCGATCGCCTGTTCGATCAACCCGATGATTTGCGCTCGCTCGACCTGCCGGGCGGGATCTTCCGCAGCGTTCGAATCGGATTTTGCCGGCAATGCGTCGAGCGGATCGAATTCCTCGTCTTTCTCATCGCCTTTGCCCAGCGCCGAGAGTACCGTCGTCCACGTGTTCCTGACCTTTTGGCGCCGGAAATGATCGTGGATGGCATTCTGCAAGATACGCGCAAACAGGAGGGGCAGTTCGGCGGCCGGCTTGTCGCGGTACTTTTCGGTAAGTTTGAGCATCGCGTCCTGCACGATGTCGAGCGCCGCATCCTCGTCGCGGGTGGCGAACATCGCGTGCTTGAAGGCGCGGCGCTCGGTATCGGCGAGAAATCTCGAAATTTCGGCGGGAGTGGCCAGGGTCGGGCTTCGGGTCTCGTGCGGCCGGGGCATTATAGGTTGCGACCGGACAGCGACCCCACCCGGCCAGCCTCTGGTTCGTCCCGCTGGCGGGCGGCGGGGGCCGCGCCGCCAGGGAGTCGTGGTCGCCGGCCGTGACGCCCGCGCCGGAATCACCGGCGGGTGCTGCAACGCCACACTGGGGCGGCCGGCGCGCGGATTCTGCACCGCAACATCTTGACCGCCCGGCGGACGAGCGGCTACTCTTCATGGGTCGCTGCCAGCCTCCGGTGGCGGCAGGCAGTACTGCAAAAACGGCCGTACGCGGTCCCTCGGATGGCGCCACAAGCGCCGCCGAGCCTCCAAGGATCGTGCGCGGGTGTTCTCAAAGTCGCGGCTCGCCTACCACGAACCGTCGAGTCTTTGTCGAAGTGCGCGCTTACCTTACGGCGCGCCGGACGCGGATTGCAGTGCCCGGACGGCGCTCGCGCGTCCTTCGGACCGATCCATCGACACAACGAACGGGGCTTCACATCATGCAACTCACGGGTGCGGAAATCGTCATCCGCTGCCTCCAGGAAGAAGGCGTCGAGTACGTCTTCGGCTATCCGGGCGGCGCGGTGCTCAACATCTACGACGAACTCTTCAAGCAGGACAAGGTCAAGCACGTCCTCGTGCGCCACGAGCAGGGTGCCGCGCACGCGGCCGACGGCTACTCGCGGTCCTCGAACAAGGTTGGCGTCTGCCTCGTCACTTCGGGACCCGGCGTCACCAACGCGGTCACCGGCATCGCGACCGCGTACATGGACTCGATCCCGATGGTCGTCATCACCGGGCAGGTGCCGACGCACGCGATCGGCCAGGACGCGTTCCAGGAGTGCGACACCGTGGGCATCACCCGCCCTTGCGTCAAGCACAACTTCCTGGTCAAGGACGTCAACGACCTCGCGCTCACCATCAAGAAGGCCTTCTATCTCGCGGTGACGGGACGCCCCGGGCCGGTGCTGGTCGATATTCCGAAGGACGTGACGCAGCACACCGCCGAGTTCTCGTATCCGAAGACGGTGGCGATGCGCTCGTACAGCCCGGTCACCAAGGGCCACTCGGGGCAGATCAAGAAGGCGGTCAACCTGCTGCTCGAAGCGAAGCGGCCGATGGTGTATTCGGGCGGCGGAGTGATCCTCAACGACGCCGCGGCGCAGTTGACGCGCCTCGTGCGCCTGTTGGGCTTCCCCTGCACCAACACGCTGATGGGCCTCGGCGGCTTCCCCGGCACCGATCCCCAGTTCACCGGCATGCCGGGCATGCACGGCACCTACGAGTCGAACATGGCGATGCAGCACTGCGACGTGCTGCTCGCCGTGGGCGCGCGCTTCGACGATCGCGTGATCGGCGACCCCGCGCACTTCGCGCGCAACGAGCGCAAGATCATCCACATCGACATCGACCCGTCGTCGATCAGCAAGCGCGTGAAGGTCGACGTGCCGATCGTCGGCTACGTCGGCGACGTGCTCGACGAGATGGTGAAGATCATCGAGTCCTCGCCGTCGCGCCCGGACGCGGCGGCGCTCAAGGCGTGGTGGGGCGAGATCAAGGAGTGGCAGCGCAAGGACTGCCTGCGCTACGACACCAAGAGCAAGCTCATCAAGCCGCAGTTCGTCGTGCAGAAGCTCTACGAGCTCACCAAGGGCGACGCCTTCATCACCTCCGACGTCGGCCAGCACCAGATGTGGGCCGCGCAGTACTACAAATTCGACAAGCCGCGGCGCTGGATCAACTCGGGAGGCCTGGGCACGATGGGCTTCGGCCTGCCGGCAGCGATGGGCACGCAACTCGTCAATCCGAATGCGACGGTCGCCTGCATCACCGGCGAGGCGTCGATCCAGATGTGCATCCAGGAGCTCTCCACCTGCCGGCAATACCGCCTGCCGATCAAGATCATCAACCTCAACAACCGCTACATGGGGATGGTGCGGCAGTGGCAGGAGTTCTTCTACGGCAACCGCTACTCCGAATCGTACGTCGATGCGCTGCCGGACTTCGTGAAGCTCGCCGAGGCGTACGGGCACGTGGGGCTGAAGATCGAGAAGCCGGGCGACGTCGAGGGCGCGCTGAAGGAGGCGTTGCAGCAGACCGAGCGTCTCGTCTTCCTCGACTTCATCACCGACCACAAGGAGAACGTGTTCCCGATGGTGCCCGGCGGCAAGGGGCTCACGGAAATGATCCTGGCGGAGGAGCTATGAGCGCCGCCGGGCCGTCCCAAGGCGCTCGCCCCCCTTTGGGGGGAGATCGCGCAGCGATTTCAGGGGGAGACACACCATGAGACATATTCTCTCGATCCTGAGCGAGAACGAGGCGGGCGCGCTGTCGCGCATCTCCGGGCTCTTCTCCGCGCGGGGCTACAACATCGACTCGCTGACGGTGGCGCCGACCGAGGATCCGACCATGTCGCGGTTCACGATCGTCACCACCGGCACCGAGGACGTCATCGAGCAGATCACCAAGCAGCTCAACAAGCTCGTCGACGTGGTCAAGGTCGTCGACCTCACCGACGGCAACCACATCGAGCGCGAGCTGATGCTCGTCAAGGTGCGCGCTGCCGGCAAGGATCGCGACGAGATGAAGCGGCTGGCCGACATCTTCCGCGGTCGCGTGCTCGACGTCACCGACAAGAGCTACACGATCGAGCTGACCGGCACGAGCGAGAAGCTCGACGCGTTCCTGCAGGCGATCGAGCCGGGGGTGATCCTGGAGACGGTGCGTACGGGGGCGTCCGGCATCGGGCGCGGGGAACGCGTGCTGCGGGTGTGAAAGGCGCTCACAAAGAGACGCGGAGACGCCGAGAAATCAGAGAAACCAGAAAATCTCTGCGTCTCTGCGCCTCTTTGTGAAGATTCGGATGGCGGAATGGGGACTCACCAAGAGACGCGGAGACGCCGAGAAATCAGAGAAACCAGAAAATCTCTGCGCCTCTGCGCCTCTTTGTGAAGATTCGGATGGCGGAATGGGGACTCACCAAGAGACGCGGAGACGCCGAGAAATCAGAGAAACCAGAAAATCTCTGCGCCTCTGCGCCTCTTTGTGAGAATCTGAATTTAGAAAACGGAGAACAGGATCATGATGAAGGTGTACTACGAAAAGGACGCCGATCTCTCGCTCATCAAAGGCAAGAAGGTCACCATCGTCGGCTACGGCTCGCAGGGCCACGCGCACGCGCAGAACCTCAACGATTCCGGCGTGAAGGTGACCGTCGGCCTGCGCAAGGGCGGTGCGTCCTGGGACAAGGCGAAGAGGGCGGGATTGAAGGTCGCCGAGGTGGGCGATGCGGTCGCCGGTGCCGACGTGGTCATGATGCTGATGCCCGACGAGCACATCGCCGCGGTCTACAAGTCCGAGGTCGAGCCCAACATCAAGAAGGGCGCGATGCTCGCGTTCGCGCACGGCTTCAACGTCCACTACGGGCAGGTGCAGCCGCGCGCCGACCTCGACGTGGTGATGGTCGCGCCCAAGGCGCCGGGCCACACGGTGCGCTCGACGTACGCTGCCGGCGGCGGCGTGCCGATGTTGATCGCGGTGCACCAGGACGCTTCGAAGAAGGCGCGTGACGTAGCACTCTCCTACGCGGCGGCGATCGGCGGTGCGCGCGCCGGGGTGATCGAGACCAACTTCCGCGAGGAGACCGAGACCGACCTCTTCGGCGAACAGGCAGTCCTCTGCGGCGGCACCGTCGAGCTCATCAAGGCCGGCTACGAGACGCTGGTGGAAGCGGGCTACGCGCCGGAGATGGCGTACTTCGAGTGCCTGCACGAGTTGAAGCTCATCGTCGACCTGATCTACGAGGGCGGCATCGCCAACATGAACTACTCGATCTCCAACAATGCGGAGTACGGCGAGTACGTCAGCGGTCCGAAGATCATCACGCCGGAGACCAAGAAGGCGATGAAGGAGATGCTCACGCGCATCCAGACCGGCGAGTACGCGCGCGACTTCATACTCGAGAACCGCGCCGGTGCGCCCACGCTCCTGTCGCGCCGTCGCATCATGGCCGAACACTCGGTCGAGGTGGTCGGCGAGAAGCTCCGCTCGATGATGCCGTGGATCAGGAAGAACAAGCTCGTCGACCAGTCGCGCAACTAGCGCGCAGCCGCGCGGCGCCACGGCGGCGCCACGCAAACATCTCGCCCGGCCGCCAGCGCGGCTGGGTGGGCATGCTCGTGCTCCTCGTGGCGCTCGTCATCGTGGCCTGGCTCGCCAAGGACGCGCTCGTGAAGTACGGGATGCTCTCCGGCGGCACCACCACGACCAAGCGCGCGGCGCCGGCGGGTGCCTCCTCGTCCGCGACCGACGCACCGGTCACGCCCGCCAACGCGATCGAGAAGGCGAAGGCCCTGGAGGGCTTCCTGCAGCAGGAGAGCAGCAAGCGCGACGGGGGGAATTGAGCCCGCCGCGCACGCACGCTTTGGGATGGCGAGCGAACGCAGCGCGCAGGCGACGGCATAGGGCATAATCCGGCCCGGTTCTTTCGTTCCTGGCCCGCATGTCCCGCGCCTATCCCCACCCCGTCATCGCCCGCGAGGGCTGGCCCTTCCTCGCGATTGCCGTGGTCGTGGCGGTGGCGCTCAGCTGGCTCGGCTGGACGGTGCTGGCCGTGCTCGCCTGGATCGCGGCGCTCTTCGTCCTGCAGTTCTTCCGTGACCCCGCACGCACGATCCCCAGCGCTCCCAAGGCGGTGCTCTCGCCCGCCGACGGCCGCATCGTCAAGGTCGAGAAGGCGCACGATCCCTACCTCGACCGCGATGCGCTGAAGATCAGCGTGTTCATGAATGTCTTCAACGTGCACAGCAATCGCAGTCCGGTGGACGGCAAGGTCGTGAACCGCTGGTATCACGCCGGCAGCTTCCTCAACGCTGCACTCGACAAGGCGTCGCTCGAGAACGAGCGCAACGCGCTGCACCTGCGCACCGATGGCGGCCAGGACGTGACCTGCGTGCAGATCGCCGGGCTCGTCGCGCGGCGCATCCTCTGCTACGTGGAACCGGGTGCCGCGCTCGCTCGCGGGCAGCGCTACGGGTTTATTCGCTTCGGCTCGCGCGTCGACGTCTACCTCGATCCGTCGGCGCGTCCCAGGGTGGCGGTGGGCGACAAGGTCGCCGCCACCGAGACGATTCTCGCCGAATTCGCGTAACGCGCTTCGGTCCTCGTCCCGCCTTCGCACCCGGCCATGCAGGACTACGATCACGAACGCGCGGTGCTGAAGAATCGCGTCCGCCGGCGCGGGATCTACATCCTGCCCAACCTCTTCACGCTGGCCGCGCTCTTCGCCGGGTTCTACGCGATCGTGCAGGCGATGAACCTCAACTTCGATCACGCCGCGATCGCGATCTTCGTGGCGATGGGCCTGGATGGCCTCGACGGCCGGGTGGCCCGCCTGACCAAGACGCAGAGCGCCTTCGGCGCCGAGTTCGACAGCTTGGCCGACATGGTGTCGTTCGGCGCGGCGCCGGCGCTCGTGATGTACGAGTGGGTACTGCGCGACCTGGGGCGCTGGGGCTGGGTGGCGGCGTTTCTCTACTGCGCCGGCGCCGCGCTGCGGCTCGCGCGCTTCAACACCATGCTCGACGTCGCCGACAAGCGCTGGTTCACCGGCATCCCGAGCCCCGCCGCGGCCGCCGTCGTCGCCGGTTTCGTCTGGGTCATGGACGATTACGAGATCGATCCCTTGACGGTGCGCTGGTGGGCGCTCTTCGTCACCGTGTTCGCCGGACTCACCATGGTGAGCAACCTCAAGTACTGGAGCGGCAAGGCGATCAACCTGCGCAAGAGCGTGCCTTTCGTCGTCGTCCTGCTGGCGGCCGTCGCCGTCGCCCTCACCGCGTTGCAACCGCCGCTCGTGCTCTTCGCCGGCTTCGTGGTGTACGCGCTCTCTGGCTACGTCGTCTCCACCTGGCTCGCACTGCGCCGGGGGCGCGCGAATCGAACGCATTGAGTTCATGCCGATGCCGATCCCGACGCCGCGCATCGCGGTCCTCGTGCCTTGCTACAACGAGGCGCTCACCGTCGCCCGCGTGGTCGCCGATTTCAAGGCCGCACTCCCCGACTGCGTCGTCTACGTGTACGACAACCGCAGCAGCGACGGGACCGGTGACATCGCTCGCGCCGCGGGCGCCGTCGTACGCCGCGAGGAGCGCCCGGGCAAGGGTGGCGTCATGCGCCGCATGTTCGCCGAGATCGACGCCGACATCTATGTCGTGACCGACGGCGATGCCACCTACGACGCGACGCGCGCGCCGGAGATGGTCGAGCGCCTCGTGCGCGACGATCTCGACGTCGTCACCGGCGTGCGCGACCACGGCGAGCGTGACGCTGCGTACCGGCGCGGCCACCAGTTCGGCAACCGCGCCTTCAACTGGCTCCTGGGCGTGCTCTTCGGCGAGCGGCCCACCGACATGTTCTCGGGCTATCGGGCGCTGTCGCGGCGTTTCGTGAAGTCGTTTCCGGCAGAGGCGAAGGGCTTCGAGATCGAGACCGAACTGACCGTGCACGCGCTCGAATTGCGCGTACCCAGCGCCGAGATCGTGACGAGCTATTTCGAGCGTCCCGCGGGCTCGACGAGCAAGCTGTCCACCTACAAGGACGGGCTGCGCATCCTCTACACCATGGCGCGGCTCTTCCGCGACGTGCGCCCGCTCCCGTTCTTCTTCGCCTGCGCGCTGGTGCTGGCGCTGGCCGGGCTGGGACTCGGCGCCGAGGTCATCGTCGAGTACCTCGACACGCACCTCGTGACGCGCCTGCCTACTGCGGTACTCGCCACCGGCCTCATGCTGCTCGCCTCGCTTTGCCTCGCCTGCGGCATGATCCTCGACAGCGTGGCGCGGGGGCGGCGCGAGGCGAAGCGGCTCGCGTATCTCGCCGCGGGCGCGCACTGATGGCACGACCGCATTGCCCGCGGTCGCATCGTGAGCCGCAGCGCTACGTGCAGGCAGGGGCGTCGCGGCTGCCGTGGAAGCGCCCGACCTCGAAGACGATTCCCCCATCGCGCTGTCGGTATGCAGTGACGGCGGGCGCCGTCCACGCCAGCGCCTCCTGCAGCGCCTTGAACCGCGCCGCCCGGTCGCCGTCGATGAGGGCGACGACGACATCGCGGCCATTGCAAAGGCTCCGGCGCATCGTGGCGACGTCGACCGTGAATTCCGTTTCGTAGCCGGCTTGCGTCAGGAAGACGATCGGCATGAAGAGCCCCCAGTCGGGGAGCACGAGGAGCGCATCGTCGTGGCCTGACGCAAGGTCGGCGCCGAAGCGATTGATGGCGTCCGAGAACGTGCCGACGCCTCCGCTGACGCGGAGCGTGGCGAAATCGCGAAGCGTCGACGCGGTGTTGAACGCCGCCAGAACGATCAGCCCCACGAGGATCGACCACCGCGAGATCCATGCCGGGCATCGCGCAAGCGTGGCTTGCCCGATCACTGCGAGGGTCACGTAGAGCAACGGCAAAAGCGGCATGAAATGGTGGCCGGAGAGTCGAGTTCCGAACAGCAGCGCGATGGCCAGATAGGAAACGAGGAGCCCGATCGACACGCGAAGCATCCACGTCGCCGAGCGCAGCCATTCGAGAACGATCCACGCGGGAAGGGGGGTGGCGACGAGCGCGAGCACCTTCACCTGCTCGGCCATGCTCCGGGTGTCCTCGCGGAAGACGAGCGCGCGGTGCCACGCGTTGGTCAGGACCATGTCGACCATCTCGATCAGATGCTTCACCCGCTCCGCGGCCGGCACCGGTGTCGCGACGATGCCGAGCCCGGGTTGGATCGAGGTCACGTGCGTCCACGTTGCCGTGAGGCCACCGAGTTCGACGGCGAGGAGGGTGTAGCCCACGGCGTACAGCGCTGCGCCGGCGGCGAGGCCGGCGGTGAACGACGCGAGTTCGTGCCAGCGGTGCTCGCGGGGCGCGGCGAGTGCCACGGCGACGAACAGCGCAGGGACGAAGAATGCGTAGATGAAGTAGCCCCAGACCGCGAACCCGGTCGCGACGCCGGCCGCCGTCGCCCATTTCCATCGCATCGGTGGATCACTGCCGCGCGCTCGGGTGATCGCCACGACTGCGAGCATCACCAGGGCAAAGGGTGCCATCGTGATGTAGCTCTGCGTGCGGAAAGCGAAGATGAACGCGGGATCGAGCGCCAGCGCGACGGCCGCCCCGGTGGCCACCCACCGAGTGACGCCGCCGCGCAGCAGCGCCGCGTAGCACGCGGCGAGCACCGCCAGTGCGAAGCACATGTGCACGATCCGCAACGCGGTCACCGACATGCCGAAGATCGCGAAGAGCGGAAGCCCGAGCCAGAACTGTCCCGAGCCATGGTGCAGTCCAACGAGGACGGGAAAGCGGTGCAGGAGGTCGTTGCCGGGGGCGACCCACGCGGGGAATCCGTGGGCGGCAGGGCCGAGGATGCGCGCGACCAGATAGTCCGGGTTCACCGCATCCATGTACACGCCGGGCAAGCCGATCTCGCGCGTGCCGACGAGCATGTAGGCGGCGGCGACGAGTACGAAAGGCCACCACCCCCCACGATGCGTCGGCGCGGATCGTGGCGTGGCGTGGCGTAGTGTGGCGTGGCGTGGCGTGGCGTGGCGTCGTGTGGCGTGGCGTGGCGTGCGGACGATTCATGCGGGGCAGGTCGATGAGATCATGGAAGTTCCCCGGGTCGAGGTCATTGCGCCGACGATGAATCCGCGATTCGAGTCGCGCGGCACAATTCCAGCGGCGGACTCGGCATATTCGAGCGCAGCGTCACGCATGTCGATGCGACTTTCGTCAAGCCGCGCGTCGCGAGCGCGGCATCGCCCGCCCCGGCCGGGCTGCCCAACGCATAGATCGGTCCCGGGTGCGCGCGGATCGTCGCGCTCACCGTCTGGTACAGCCGTTCGGTGTGCAGCGCATTGACGATATTGTTGTCGATGCCGGCCGCAGCGACGGGAACCGGATGCAGCAGCGGGATCAGGTAGGCGAGCGGGGCGTCGGTGGTGGTGACGAGAAGCGCGTCAGGCGCGAGTGACGGCGCCTCGACCTCGAACCAGCGCTCGCCGAAATCGATGCGCCCCCATGACCCCGGCTTGGTGGTCACCACGAGGAATATCGCGACGGCGATCATCATCACCGGCGCGTGACCCGGGCGCAGGCCCCTCTGCACGAGCGTGACGATGAGCGCTCCCGCGAGGACGTCGAGCGTGATGAGGTAGCGATAGTTGGCGTGCTGCGCGGTCCACAGCAGGAACGACAGGATGAAGAAGGCGGTGACGAAACGCCAGGCGCGACTGACTCCCGCGTCCGCCACCGCAGGCATCCGCCCCCGCTGCGCGATCCACATCCAGATCCACGCGAGACCGGCGGCCAGCGCCACGCCGTACAGGAGCGGCATCCGCGCGTCGCGGTAGTCGACTTCGCCGACATACGACGGACCTGGGTCGTACATCGCGAAGGGAAAGCGCAGCCACGCACCGAGATCCTTGGGGCCGTACAGGCGGCCGATCACCTGCTGGCTGCTCCACCACGGCGAGCCGATCCATTCGTTGCCGTACGGGAAGATCGGACTCGCGTAGTGCGTCCACAGCGCGTAGCCCCAGGGGCCGTAGGCGATCGCGAATCCGGCGAGGATCCCGAGGCCCATGATCACGGCCTCGCGGCAGCGGCCCATCGTTGCGCGCCACGTGAAGGGTCCGCGCAGCACGAGCGCTGCGCAGATCGCCACCGCGAAGCTGCCGGCGGTGAGCTTGCCGCCGGTGGCGATGCCGACGAGGAGGCCCGCGGCGACCAGTGCGCCGCGTGGAACGTGGACGAGATCGGGGCGCACCAGCGTGCGCACGACGAGCCACAGCCCCGCCAGCACGAGGGCGGCCAATATCCACTCGTTCATCGTCGTGCCGAGCGTGGCGCGTCCCATCGAACTCGTCACGCCGATGACGAGTGACGATGCGATGGCGACGTGGCGCTCGGCGCCTTCGAGATCGGCGAAGAGCAGCCGGGCGAGGAGAATCAGGAAGAACGCCGCGAATCCGGTGGGCACCGCCAGTGCGAACGCGATCGCGCGCGGCGGCCAATCGTGCGCGACCATCGCGTAGAAGGGAAGGTCGAAGAGCGGGTTGTGGAAGGTCTGCAGCTGCGCGGCGGCGAGGTCGGGCCCGAAGATGCGACCCCCGAGCCACGCCCACGGATTGTAGAAATGGTAGTTCTGCAGGTCCCAGTTGGCATCCTGCCCGGCCTGGATCGAGGCGATGCCGGCGACGGCGATGCACGCGGCCAGCAGCAGCGTGGCGGCGAGCAGGGTCGATCGGGGACGCGTCGTCGCGGGGGAGGAGAGCGGACGCAAGGCGGGACCGGGCGCGGCAGCGCGTGACGGAGCGGGCGATTATGCCATCGGCGCATGCGGCCGCAGATCGGTGCGGGCGGGTGTCATGGCTGCCGGCTCTGGGCTGTCCGCTCGAGCCGCGGGTCAGCCGTCACTTCGATGTGGTCTTGGGCTGGGTCCAGACCTTGAGCTTGCTGTGCTTGGCGGCATGCATGAAGTCTTTGTCCGTGGCGAGAAGCGTGAGGCTGTGCCTGATGCATAGCTGTGCAATCAATGCATCGATGGTCCCGAGCTGAACCCCGGCCGCGCGGCACGTATTCCGAAGATCGGCGGCGGCAATGTGGTCCTCGCGGTCTGGCTGAACGAGTGCGATGGCAGCGAAGCTGGAGATGATTTGCGCTCGCGCCTTGGGTGGACCGAAGCCCTGCAGCAACTCCTGCAAGACGATGCCCGTCGTGACAACGATATCTGCGCCGGCCAGCGCATCCTTGAGCGCAGCGACTGCTGGCTCGGAGGACGGCGCGTCCCGGCACAGCGCCAGGGACCAGACGCTGGTGTCGACAAGCAGAGTCACTTGCGCGACCGTTCAGCCTTGTAGTCGAAGGACTGATCCCACTCGAGCTTTCCCATGAGGTCGAGAAGACGACGCTGCTCGCGCCGGGCGATGAACTCTTGCAGGGCTTTGGTCACCGCTGCCTTCTTGGTACGTTCTCCGCTGACCTGAAGAGCACGGTCCAACAGATCGGGATCGATGGCGAGGTTCGTGGCCATGTGCGTCTCCTTGTGCGTTAGTCTACACAGGACACCCCGTTCAGGCTCATACCATGTCGGAAATCAGCTTCAGCTTGCATCCTTGGCGCGAATGCGCTAGGCTTCACTGTTATGAGCAGCACATCCACCACCGCCGTCAGCACTTCTTCGAGCCTCGGGGCGCCGTCCCTGCTTGCGCTCGCGCTGAACCTGCGCGGTCTGCTGCTGCGCCTCGCGCGCACATAAAACACACCCCCCAATTCGAGTAGTGCCCATGCCGTCCAGCAGCACCGGACGGTGAAGCCTCATGCCGCGCGGCTTGTCGCTCCGTCTCGCGCTCGCGGCAGCCTCCAAGGAACGACCATGATCGATGCCTCCGTGAAGTACCGTCCTTTCGCCCCCATCGCCTTGCCCGACCGGACGTGGCCGTCGCAGGTCATCACCAGGCCGCCGGTGTGGTGCAGCGTCGACCTGCGCGACGGGAATCAGGCGTTGATCGAGCCGATGGATGCCGAGCGGAAGCTGCGCATGTTCCGCCAGCTCGTGAAGATGGGCTACAAGGAGATCGAGATCGGCTTTCCTGCGGCGTCGCAGACCGATTTCGATTTCGTGCGGCTCCTCATCGAGCAGGAGATGATTCCCGACGACGTCAACGTGCAGGTGCTCACCCAGGCGCGCCGGGAACTCATCGAGCGCTCGTTCGAGGCGCTGAAAGGTGCGAAGCGCGCGATCATGCATCTGTACAACTCGACGTCGACCACGCAGCGCCGCGTGGTGTTCGGGCTCGACCGTGACGGCATCAAGGCGATCGCGGTCGATGCGGCGAAGATCGTGCGCGACTGTGCGGCGCGGCAGTCGGACACCGAGTGGACGTTCCAGTATTCACCGGAGAGCTTCACCGGCACCGAGCTCGACTTCGCGAAGGAGATCTGCGACGCGGTGCTCGACGTCTGGGAGCCCACCCCGGACCGCAAGGCGATCATCAATCTTCCGGCGACGGTGGAGATGGCGACGCCGAACGTCTACGCCGATCAGATCGAGTGGATGCACCGCAACCTCGCGCGGCGCGACAGCATCGTGCTCTCGCTCCATCCGCACAACGATCGCGGCTGCGGTGTGGCGGCAGCCGAGTTGGGCGTGATGGCGGGTGCCGACCGCGTCGAAGGCTGTCTCTTCGGCAATGGCGAGCGCACCGGCAACGTGTGCCTCGTGACGCTCGGGCTCAATCTCCACACGCAGGGCATCGATCCCGGCATCGACTTCTCCGACATCGGCGAGATCATCCGCACGACCGAGTATTGCAACCAGTTGCCGGTGCATCCGCGCCATCCGTACGGTGGCGAGCTCGTCTTCACGGCGTTCTCGGGCTCGCACCAGGACGCGATCAAGAAGGGGCTCGCGGCGCGCGCCGTGGACGTGGCGCGCGGCAACGAGGTGTGGGACGTGCCGTACCTGCCGATCGATCCGGCGGATCTCGGGCGCACCTACGAGGCGGTGATCCGCGTCAACAGCCAGTCGGGCAAGGGCGGCATTGCGTACCTCCTCGAGCGCGACTACGGCCTTGCCTTGCCGCGCCTGTTGCAGATCGAGTTCTCGAAGGTGATCCAGGAGATCACCGATGCTTCCGGCAAGGAATTGTCGGCGGCCGAGATCCACGCGGCGTTCGAGCGCGAGTATCTCGCCGTGACGGAGCCGGTGGCGTACGTCGGGCATCGCGCCCAGCACAATGGTTCCGATGGCACCGTGGAGCATCTCGCGGCGCGCCTGCGGGTGAATGGCGTGGAGACGGTGCTGCACGGGGCGGGGAACGGGCCGGTCGATGCCTTCGTCACTGCAGTGCGCGTGGGCATGTCACTGCCGATCCACGTGCTGAATTATCACGAGCACGCGATCGGCGCTGGCGAGGATGCGATGGCGGTGTCGTATGTGCAACTGCGCGTTGGTGCCGACCGCGCGGTGTATGGGGTGGGTCGTGACCCGAACATCGTCACAGCGACGCTGCGGGCGCTGACCAGCGCGATCAATCGTGGGGTGACGGCGGGCGCGCTCGACGTGCGGGTGCCGCAACCGGCGGTGGCGTAGCGCTGCAGCGTAGTCGGAGGGGCGCCGCCGGGCCGCTGCCTCCGCGCGGTCGCTCGCCGAAGCGGTGCGCCGCCGGGCCGCCGCCGCCGACGCGGTCGCTCGCCGAAACGGTGCGCCGTCGGGCCGCTGTCTCTGCGCGGTCGCTCGCCGAAGCGGTGCGCCGCCGGGCCGCTGCCTCCGCGCGGTCGCTCGCCGAAACGCATCGCTATGGGTGCCCGGTGCCTCAGGGCGGACCGAAACAACGGTCCGCCCGTCGGCACCACCCATCACGCGATGCCGGCTCAATACCGCGCTGCGGCAGCGGCCCGGCGGCGCCTGCGGTGGGTGTCGCGATGCCGGCTCGATACCGCGCTGTGGCAGCGGCCCGGTGGCGCCTGCGGTGGGAGCCGCGATGCCGGTTCAACACCGCGCTTCGACGCAAAACGCGGTAGGCGTGACGATGCGCGTGCGGCAGCGGCGGCAAGACGTCGAGCACGGTGGCTCGCTGCATGTTGTTGAGCATCGTTGCAGCGCGGTGCGGCGGCAGGATGACCTTGAGCTTGGAATGGCGGCTCGCACGGCGCAGTTCGTCGAGTTGCACGGTCGACGCCACCAGTTCGAAACGGGATGCGCGCCACGCGCGATAGATCGCCCTTGCGGCCCCCGCCCTGGGCGGTGATGAACATTCGCACCGCGTGATCCATGTCCGGCGACACGGCGATATTCCAACGAACCGTACTCATGCTGTCGCCCACTTCGATGTTTATGTAGGTGGGTGCCTATACGTCATATGAGCGCCGATCGCAATGCGGAACAGGACTTCGTCGGCGGCAGATGCCGTCGGAGTATTGTCGCAGCGCAGTGTCGGTGGCCGGATGTCACGACCGGCGTGGCAGACGCTGCCGGGGTACTGCCGCAGCGCGGTATCGAGCCGGCATCGCGTGATGGGTGGTGCCGACGGGCGGACCGGTGTTTCGGTCCGCCCTGAGGCACCGGGCACCCATAGCGATGCGCTTCGGCGAGCGACCGCGCGGAGGCAGTACCTCGGCAGCGTCCACGCGCGACACCGCAACGCCCCGAGCGACCGCGCGGAGGCAACCGCCGGACACCGCCCGCTTGCTGCACCTGCAAACTCGCGTAGAATGGCATTTGTGAAAGTCGTTTTCACATCCGCGACCAAGCGCGGGTGACGCCGACTTCCTTACCCGTACCGCCGGCGGCGCGCCGCCCGGCGCCACTCATCCGCACGGCAAGCGAGGTTTCCATGAGCACGCCCAGCTTCGGTCCCGGCATCGTCATCACCGGTCCCATCACTCCCGATTACGCGCAGATCCTCACCCCCGAAGCGCTCGCCTTCGTCGCCCGTCTCGCCCGCGCCTTCGGCCCGCGCCGCACCGAACTCATGGCGGCGCGTGCCGCGCGCCAGAAGGAGTTCGACGCCGGCAAGCTGCCCGATTTCCTCGCTTCCACGCGCGCCATCCGCGAGGGCAACTGGACCTGCGCTCCGATCCCTGCCGACATCGTCGACCGCCGCGTCGAGATCACCGGGCCGGTCGATCGCAAGATGATCGTCAATGCGCTGAACTCGGGCGCATCGGTATTCATGGCCGACTTCGAGGATGCCAATACGCCGTCGTGGCACAACAACGTGCAGGGGCAGGTGAACCTGCGCGATGCGATTCGCCGGCGCATCGATTTCACGACGCCGGAAGGCAAGGCCTACCGACTGAAGGACAAGACCGCTGTGCTCTTCGTGCGGCCCCGCGGCTGGCACCTGGCCGAGAAGCACGTCACCATCGACGGCGAGCCGGTGTCCGGCGGCATCTTCGACTTCGGCCTGTATTGCTTCCACAACGCGAAGGAACTCCTTGCCCGCGGCAGCGGACCGTACTTCTATCTGCCGAAGCTCGAGAGCCATCTCGAGGCGCGCCTGTGGAACGACATCTTCGTCATGGCGCAGGACGAGCTCGGCATCCCGCGCGGGTCGATCAAGGCCACCGTGCTCGTCGAGACCATTCTCGCCGCCTACGAAATGGACGAGATCCTCTACGAACTGCGCGAGCACTCGGCGGGCCTCAACGCGGGCCGCTGGGACTACATCTTCTCGTGCATCAAGAAATTCCGCAGCAACAAGGACTTCTGCCTCGCCGATCGTGCGCTCGTCACGATGACCACGCACTTCATGAAGAGTTACGCCGAGCTCCTCGTCAAGACCTGCCATCGCCGCAACATCCACGCGATGGGCGGAATGGCTGCGCAGATTCCGGTGAAGAACGACGAGCAGGCCAACGCCGAGGCGTTCGCCAAGGTCAGGGCCGACAAGGAGCGCGAGGCGACCTATGGCCACGACGGCACCTGGGTCGCGCATCCCGCACTCGTCCCGGTAGCGCTCGAGGCGTTCAACCGGCTGATGCCCACGCCCAACCAGATCACGACGAAGAAGCGCGACGACGTGATGGTGACCGCGGCCGACCTCGTGAAGTTCGAACCCGAGACGCCGATCACCGAGAAGGGCTTGCGCCTCAACATCAACGTGGCGATCCAGTACATCGGCGCGTGGCTCGCGGGACAGGGCGCGGTCCCAATCTTCAACCTCATGGAGGATGCTGCCACCGCCGAGATCTCGCGCTCGCAGGTGTGGCAGTGGATGCGCTCGCCCAAGGGTGTCCTCGACGACGGCCGCAAGGTGACGAAGCCGATGGTGGCGGCGATGATTCCGGAGGAACTCGCCAAGGTCCGCGAGCATCTGGGTGCCGCGTATGCGCAGGGGAAGTACGACGACGCAGCGAAGATCTTCGCCGATCTCGTCGACAACGATACCTTCGTCGAATTCCTCACGCTGCCGGCGTACGCGCGAATCGACTGACGCCACGTAGCGCCGGCACCCGGCCGGCGCCGGGCGTGCCGTTGGCGAATGATTCTCATTCGCCAACGAATCCTATCGTTCGGATTGGCACAATGTATTGGACGTATCCCGTTGTCGATGCGCACAATGGGCGCGACTCCGGTTGGATGGCATCAGCCGGGCGAAAGAGGAGAGGGTTCACGTCGACCCGCTCGCATACCTGAGGAGATCCCATGAAACCATTGGCTGGCACCAAAACCCACGAGAATCTCAAGGCCGCGTTCGCCGGTGAGTCGCAGGCGAACCGCCGCTATCTGTACTTCGCGAACAAGGCCGACGTCGAAGGACAAAACGACATCGCGGCGCTCTTCCGCTCGACGGCGGAAGGCGAGACCGGGCACGCGCACGGTCACCTCGACTACCTCGCCGCCGTGGGCGATCCCGCGACCGATCTGCCGATCGGCGCGAGCCGCGCGAACCTGAAGTCGGCGGTGGCCGGCGAGACGCACGAGTACACCGACATGTATCCGGGAATGGCGAAGTCTGCGCGCGCCGAAGGCTTCGACGAGATCGCCGACTGGTTCGAGACGCTCGCAAAGGCGGAGCGCTCGCACGCGAACCGCTTCCAGAAGGCCCTCGACGCCCTCGTCGACTGAGCGGCAGTTCCGAGACCCGCGCGTCCGCCACCGGGCGCGCGGCTTCGATGCGCGCACAGCGGCGCGCGGTCCGCATGATGTCTTGCCGTGACGCACCATGACCACACGCGAAGGTAGCCTCGACCGCCCCACGCGCCATCCCATCGACTGGCGCAATCCCGAGTTCTTCGACCAGGAAGCGCTCGACAAGGAACTCGCGCGGGTCTTCGACATCTGCCATGGCTGCCGGCGTTGCGTGAGCCTGTGCGGGTCGTTCCCCACGCTCTTCGATCTCGTCGACGAGAGCAGCACGGGGGAAGTCGATGGGGTTGCCAAGGCCGACTACGCCAAGGTCGTCGACCAGTGCTACCTGTGCGACCTGTGCTACATGACGAAGTGCCCGTACGTTCCGCCGCACCCGTGGAACGTCGATTTTCCGCACCTCATGCTGCGCGCCAAGGCGAAGAAGTTCGCCGATGGCCCCGTGAAATTCCGGGACAAGCTCCTCACCGGGACCGATCGCATCGGCAAGCTCGCGACCGCGCCCGGCATGGCGGCGATGGTCAATGCGGCCAACGCGTCGCCGTCGCTGCGCAAGGCGCTGGAGTCCACACTCGGCGTGGCGGCCAAGGCCGAGCTTCCGACGTACGCCAAGCGACCATTCCGGCGGCAGTTGCCGGCATCAGGCGCGTGGCCGGTGCGCGACGGCGAGCGCACGCCGGGAAAGGTCGCGATCTTCACGACCTGCTACGTCAACTACAACGAGCCAGGGATCGGCCACGATCTCGTGAAGCTCCTCGCGCACAACGAGATTCCCTTCACGTTCGCCGCGAGCGAGGTGTGCTGCGGGATGCCGAAGCTCGAGCTCGGTGACGTCGCGTCAGTCGAGAAGCTCATGGAGCAGAACCTTCCGTCGCTCATGCGCTTCGCCGCCGAGGGCTACGCGATCGTCACGCCCATTCCCTCGTGCACGCTGATGTTCAAGCAGGAGTTGCCGCTCATCTTCCCCGAGCGCGAGGAACTCAAACGCGTGGCCGAGGCGATGTTCGATCCGTTCGAGTATTTCGTCGCCCGCGACAAGGACGGCCTTCTCAAGCGCGAGTTCGTGAAGCCGCTCGGCAAGGTGAGCTATCACATTCCCTGCCATTCGCGCGTGCAGAACGTCGGGCAGAAGACGCGCGAGGCGCTCGCACTGATTCCGGGAACCGAAGTCACCACCGTCGAGCGCTGCGCGGGACACGACGGCACCTACGGCGTCAAGGCGGAATTCTTTGCGATGTCGATGAAGATCGGCAAGCCCGTCTTTGCGCGCATGGCCGAGCCCGGCCCCGACTACGTGAGTTCCGACTGCCCGATCGCCGGACGACGCATCATGCAGGGCATCGCCGAGACCGGAACGACATCCGCGCGCAAGGAACATCCGCTGACCCTCCTGCGGATCGCCTACGGCCTCGACTAGCGGGTGGCGATGACGCACCGGGCGCTCCCTGCCCGATCGTCCGCCACGAAGGAAAGCGACCACCATGCCCAACCCGAAGATCACCCGTGAGAGCCTCCTGACGCTCGAGGCGTATGCGAAGGAGCGTCCGCATTTCCGCGAGCGCGTGCTTGCCCACAAGCGCCTGCGCACCGTGCCGCTCGGCGACCACGTCACGCTGATTTTCGAGGACGAACTCACGGTCCGCTATCAGATCCAGGAGATGCTGCGCATCGAGAAGACGTTCGAGGAGCAAGGCATCCAGGACGAGCTCGACGTGTACGGCCCGCTCGTCCCCGACGGCAGCAACTTCAAGGCGACGATGCTCATCGAGTACGAGGACGTCGAGACGCGCAAGGCGGCGCTCGTGCGTCTGAAGGGGGTCGAGAATCGCGTGTGGGTGCAGGTCGCCGGGCACGATCGCGCCTGGGCGATTGCCGACGAGGACCTCGAGCGTTCCAACGAGGAGAAGACCTCGGCGGTGCACTTCCTGCGCTTCGAACTCGAGCCGGCGATGGTCACCGCGCTGAAGGCCGGCGCGGCTCTGGGCGCAGGCATCGATCATCCCGCGTACGACGTCGAGATTGCGGCGCTGCCGGCGCCGGTGCGGCAGGCCCTCGTCGAGGATCTCGCCTAGGCAAGGTCCGCTCCGATGCCTCTGGCGCTTGCCGGGCGGCGTACCGGGCGCGGGGGTCATGCGCGCCGTCACCCGGCATTCGCCGTACAATGCGCGGCGCCATGACGCTGATCCTCGACTATCCGCTGCTGCTGCTGTTCCCGACGGCGTTCGTCGTGCTCGCGCTCGCCGCATGGTCGGGCACCTGGGTCGCGTTTCATCGCGCGACCATCGCAAGCGAGAGCCGCGGTGACTTCGACGTCATCCAGACCGCGACGCTCACGCTCCTCGGCCTCATCATCGGCTTCACCTTCTCGATGGCGCTCAATCGCTACGACCAGCGCAAGAATCTCGAGGAGGAGGAGGCCAACGCGATCGGCACGGCGTATCTGCGCGCCGAGTTGTTGCCGGCGGAATCCACGACGAAGCTGAAGGCCGTGCTCAAGCAATACACCAGCGAGCGCGCACGCCTCTACGTCACCCGCGACGTGGCGGAGATGGCCGCGCTGAACGCGAGCGCGGGCAAACTCCAGGCCGAGATGTGGGCCGTCGTGCGCGACGTCGCAGCGGCGCAGCCGACGCCGGTCCACGTGCTGGCGGTGACCAGCATCAACGACGTCATCAACTCGCAAGGCTACACGCAGGCTGCCTGGTGGAACCGGATTCCGCACGCGGCGTGGATCCTGATGCTGATGCTCGCCGTCTGTGCCAACTTCCTGGTGGGCCTGGGCGCGCGGCGTCCCGGCGTGAAGCTGCTGCTGGTGGCGATGTTTCCGCTCATCATCGCCGGCGCGTTCTTCCTCATCGCCGACATCGATGCCCCGCGCAGTGGCGTAATCCGGGTGGCGCCGATGAACCTGCAGGCGCTCGACGCGTCGTTTCGCTGACGCCCGTCGCTAGTCGCGGAAGTTCTGGTATTGCAGCGGGAAGTCGGTGACGGTTTTTTTAACGAGCGCGATCGCGCTCTGGAGGTCATCGCGTTTCGCCCCGGACACGCGCACGGCGTCGCCCTGGATCGAGCCCTGCACCTTGAGCTTGCTCTCCTTGATCGTCTTGACGATCTTCTTGGCGAGGTCCTGATCGACGCCGGTGCGCACGGTCACCACGCGCTTCACCTTGTTGCCCGACACCTTCTCGACGTCGCCATACTTGAGCGAGCGGACGTCGACGCTGCGCTTGGTGAGCTTCCCGGTGAGGATGTCCGACACCTGCCCGAGCTTGAAGTCGTCGTCGGCGTAGAGCGTCAGCGCTTTGTCCTTCTCCTTGTATTCGACGCGGGCATCGGAACCCTTGAAGTCGAAGCGCGTCGAGACTTCCTTGTTGGTCTGGTCGACGGCGTTATTGACTTCGACCTGGTTCACTTCGGAGACGATGTCGAAAGAGGGCATGGCGGATCGCAAGAAGGGGCCGCGCGACGCGGCGGGGAACACCACAAGGATAGCGGATCGTGCAGAGGCTGGGTGACGCGCCGGGCTGAGCCGCGCGGCGCGACCGCGCCGTTCGGCGGCGGAAAGACCCATAACGCTCGCCCGCGACGCGGCGCGCGCACCGGCTAAAATGGCGGATTCCACTGCCCGCGCCGCACCTGCCATGTCGCATATCCTGCAATCGATTCCCGTCGGCCACAAGGTCGGGCTCGCTTTCTCGGGTGGCCTCGACACCAGCGCCGCGCTGCACTGGATGCGCGGCAAGGGCGCGATCCCGTACGCGTATACCGCGAACCTGGGTCAGCCCGACGAGAGCGATTACGAGGAGATCCCCCGCAAGGCGCTCGCCTACGGCGCGGAGAAGGCGCGCCTCGTCGATTGCCGGGCAGCGCTCGTTGCCGAAGGCATCGCCGCGCTGCAGGCGGGCGCCTTCCACATCTCGACCGCGGGTGCCACGTACTTCAACACGACGCCGATCGGGCGCGCGGTGACCGGCACGATGCTCGTCGTCGCGATGCGCGAGGACGACGTCCACGTCTGGGGCGACGGCAGCACGTTCAAGGGCAACGACATCGAGCGCTTCTACCGCTACGGGCTCCTCGCCAATCCGAGCCTGCGCATCTACAAGCCGTGGCTCGACGCTGCCTTCATCGACGAACTGGGTGGGCGCAAGGAGATGTCGGAGTACCTCGTGCGTGCCGGCTTCGACTACAAGATGAGCATCGAGAAGGCGTACTCGACCGATTCCAACCTGCTCGGGGCCACCCATGAGGCGAAGGATCTCGAATTCCTGAACAAGGGAATCCGGATCGTCGAGCCGATCATGGGCGTCGCGTTCTGGCGCGACGACGTCGCGGTGAGCGCCGAGACCGTCAGCGTCCGCTTCGAGGAGGGACGGCCGGTGGCGCTCAACGGCCGCAGCTTTGCCGATGAGGTCGCGCTCTTCTACGAGGCGAACGCCATCGGCGGCCGCCACGGCCTGGGCATGAGCGACCAGATCGAGAACCGCATCATCGAGGCCAAGAGCCGCGGCGTGTACGAGGCGCCGGGCATGGCGCTGCTCTTCGCCGCCTACGAGCGGCTCGTGACCGGCATCCACAACGAGGACACCATCGAGCAGTATCGCGAACAGGGTCGCCGGCTCGGACGTCTCCTCTACCAGGGCCGCTGGTTCGACCCGCAGGCGATGATGCTGCGCGACACCGCGCAGCGCTGGGTCGCCCGTGCGGTCACCGGCGAGGTGACGCTGGAACTGCGCCGCGGCAACGACTACTCGATTCTCGATACCGTGAGCCCCAATCTGACCTACAAGCCGGAGCGCCTCACCATGGAGAAGGGCGAGGGCGCGTTCACGCCGCAGGATCGGATCGGGCAGCTCACCATGCGCGCGCTCGACATCACCGACACGCGCGAGAAGCTCATGGTGTACGCGAAGACCGGCCTCATCGCGCCGTCGGAGAGTTCGCCGCTGCCGCGCCTGCGCGACACCGGCGCGGACGGCGACGCCTGATCGATGCGGGTTCCGCGCGCGGCGACCCGCCGCGCGCAGGGGCGTCAGTCGACCTTGATGCCGAGCTTCTTCACGATCGGTGTCCAGCGCTCGGCCTCGCTCTGGATGAGCGCGGCGAAGTCGGCCGGGGTGCCGCCGACGAGGTCGAAGCCGAAGCCGTTCATCTTCTTCACGATCTCGGGATCCTTGAGGACCGCGCCGACATCGGCGTTGATCTTCGCCACCACCGCGGGTGGCGTCGCCGCCGGGACCACGAGACCGTTCCAGGCGAGCGCCTCGAAGCCGGGGTAGGTCTCGGCGATCGTCGGCAGGTCGGGCAGGAGCGGAAAGCGCTTCGGCGTGGTGACCGCGATCGCGCGCAGCTTCCCTGCCTGGATCTGCGCCTGCAGCGGCTGCATGACGGCAAAGATCATCTGGGTGTCGCCTTGCACCACCGACAGCACCGCGGGCGGCGACCCGTTGAACGGCACGTGCACGGCGTCCATCCCGGCCATCGACTTCAAGAGCTCGGCATTGAGGTGCGACGAACTGCCGTTGCCCACCGAGGCGAAGTTGAGCTTGCCGGGGTTGGCCTTCGACCACGCGACGAGGTCGGCGACCGACTTGATCGGCAGCGCCGCGTTCACGGCGAGCACGTTGGGCTGGCTCGAGGTGATGATGACGGGTGCGAGGTCCTTCTTCACGTCGTAGGGGACCTTGGTGATGAGCGGTCCGGTGGCGAGCGGGCCGTTGAAGCCCAAGAGCATCACGCTGCCGTCGGCCGGAGCGCGCGCGACCTCGGCGGTGGCGACGGTGCCGCCTGCTGCCGGCTTGTTCTCGACGATGAAGGGCTGGCCGTACTTCTCGCGAAGCTTGTCGCCGATGGCACGGGCAAGCACGTCGAGCGAACTGCCGGCCGGCGCCGGCACCAGGATGTGCACGGGCTTGTCGGGCCACGATTGGGCGAGGGCGCCGCCGGCCGCGAAGGGCAGGGCGAGCGCGACGGCGACGGCGGCGAGGAGGCGGGATCGCATGGTCGGGAGTCTCCGGAGTGAGTCGAGAGTGCGTAGGGGTGGCGCGGGGGCGGGCAGGCGCGCCGTGTCGGGGATCAATCGGTGCCGCGGACGTGGCCGCAGACCAGGTATTCGAGCAGCGCCTTCTGCGCGTGCAGGCGGTTCTCCGCCTCGTCCCAGACGACGCTCTGCGGTCCGTCGATCACCTCGGCGGCGACTTCCTCGCCGCGGTGCGCCGGCAGGCAGTGCATGAAGAGCGCGTCGGGATGCGCCTGCCGCATCATCGGCGCATCGACCATCCACTCGGCGAATGCGGTCCGGCGCGCGGCGTCCTCGGCCTCGAAGCCCATGCTCGTCCACACGTCGGTGGTGACGAGATCGACGCCGCGGCAGGCTTCCATCGGATCGGTGAAGCTGCGGTAGTGCGCGCGATACGGTGCTCCCATGGCGTCGTTCACCGCGTAGCCCGCGGGACTCGCGATGTGCACCGTGAAGCCCAGCACCGCGGCGGCCTCGATCCACGTGTTGCACATGTTGTTGCCATCGCCGATCCACGCCACCGTGCGCCCGGCGATGTCGCCGCGATGCTCGACGTAGGTGTAGATGTCGGCGAGGATCTGGCACGGGTGATATTCGTTGGTGAGGCCGTTGATCACGGGCACGCGCGAGTGCGCGGCAAAGCGCTCGATGATCTCCTGCTCGAAGGTGCGGATCATCACCACGTCGACCATGCGCGAGATCACGCGCGCGACGTCCTCGATCGGCTCGCCGCGCGACAGCTGCGTGTCGCCACGATTCAGGTTGATCGCGATGCCGCCCAGCTGGAACATGCCGGCCTCGAAGGAGACGCGGGTCCGCGTCGACGCCTTCTCGAAGACCATCGCCAGCGTGCGGTCGCGCAGCGGCTGGTAGAGCTCGTAGCGCTTGAAGCGCGCCTTGATCCAGCGCGTGCGTTCGAAGACGTGGCCGATCTCGTCGCGCGTGAAATCGGCGAACCGCAGGAAGTGCTTCGGAGTCGCGACGGGCGCGGCGGCGGATACGGACGGCGATGCGGTCATGGCAATGAGGTGCCGGGCCAGGCCATCGCGATCATCGCGACGCGCCCGGCTGCATTGTCATTCGAAGGTGGATGTTAGCACTCGCCCGAGTCGCGCGGCCCAAAGCAAGACGGCGCCAGATCGGCGCCGTCCGGGAGACGATCGCAGGCGGCGATTCAGGCGGGGAGCGCCTTGATCGCCTGCGCGAGGCGCGACTTGGTGCGCGCCACCATGTTCTTGTGCACGATCTTCTTGTCGGCGACGCGGTCCATGACCGCCTGCGATTCCTGCATGACCTTGTTCGCGGCGGCCTTGTCGCCGGCGGCAATTGCCTTGCGGACCTTCTTCACCGCGGTGCGCAGCTCCGACTTCTTGCTCGCATTGCGCTTGCGCGTCGTTTCCGCCTGGCGGGCGCGCTTCCTCGCTTGGGCCGAATTGGCCATGGATCGGGTTCCTGTCGATGCGGGGATTGCCGCGAGGCGCGGGCGCGGTCTCGATGCTCAGGCGCGAGACGGCGCGGGCGGGGCGGTAAACCCTCGGGTTGGTTAAATCCGGATAAGCCGGCAATAATATCGCGTTTTCGCCAACCGGACAACTCTCAGTCTTCGTCGCGCAACGGCGGCTTCACCCCGCCGGATGCGTCGCGCCTGCCCCGACCTTGAACCTGCTCCGCACCCTGACCACGGTCAGCGGGATGACGCTCGTCTCCCGTGTGACCGGCCTCGTTCGCGAGAGCCTCAAGGCGACGATCTTCGGCGCCGGGATGGCAATGGACGCTTTCGAGGTCGCCTTCCGGCTGCCCAACATCCTGCGCCGGATGTTTGCCGAGGGTGCCTTCTCGCAGGCCTTCGTGCCGGTGCTCTCCGAGTACCAGCGGGTGCGCGGCCAGGAGGCGACACGCGATCTCGTCGGGCGCGTGGGCGCGCTCCTGGCGCTCGTCCTGCTCGCAGTGACGGTGCTGGGCGTGCTGGCTGCCCCGTGGCTCGTGTACGCGCTGGCGAGCGGCTTCGCGGCCACTCCGGGCAAGGTGGAACTCACGACGCAGATGATCCGCATCGTGTTCCCCTACATCCTGTTCGTCTCGCTGGTATCGCTCGCGGGCGGGGTACTCAACGTCTACCGCCGCTTCGCCATTCCGGCGTTCACGCCGGTGCTGCTCAACCTGTCCATCATCGGCGCGGCGATCTTCCTCGCGCGCTACTTCGACCCGCCGGTGGTCGCGCTCGCCTGGGGCGTCTTCTTCGGCGGCATCGCCCAGCTCGCCTTCCAGATCGTGCCGCTGGCGCGCATCGGCATGCTGCCCCGGCCGCGCCTCGACCTGCGCGACGAGGGCGTTCGCCGGATCCTGCTCCTCATGGGTCCCGCCGTGCTCGGCGTGTCGGCGGCACAGATCTCCGCGCTCATCAATACGCAACTGGCCGCCTGGCTGGGCGACGGACGCATCTCGTGGATCACCTATGCCGACCGCCTGATGGAATTTCCGACCGCGCTCCTGGGTGTGGCACTCGGCACCGTGCTGCTGCCGACACTCGCCAAGCATCATGCCGATGACAATCCCGCCGAATACTCGGCGCTGCTCGACTGGGGCCTGCGCCTTGCCGTTCTGCTCGCGCTGCCGGCCGCGCTCGCGCTGTGGCTGCTGTCGGTGCCGCTCGTCACCACGCTCTACCAGTACGGCAAGTTCGGCATCGACGACGTCTGGCAGACGCGCGCTGCGCTCCTGGGCTACGCGGTCGGCTTGCTCGCCCTCATCCTGGTCAAGATCCTGGCGCCGGGCTTCTATGCGCGGCAGCACATGCGCACCCCGGTGGCCATCGCCTTCGTGACGGTGCTGGTGGCGCTGGCGTTTGCGCTCATCCTGATGCGCCCGCTCGGTCATGCCGGACTCACGCTTGCCACCAGCCTCGGCGCCGGGGTGAACGCGGGCGCCCTCTTCTGGTTCCTGCGCCGCCACGGGCACTACCGGCCCGCTCCCGGCTGGTGGCGCTTCCTGGCGAAGGTCGGCGTCGCCCTCGTCGTGCTCGCCGGCGTGCTGGTCTGGCTCACGGCGCCGGCACCCGTGTGGTTCGCCGCGAGCCTCGCCGAGCGAGCCGCACGCCTCGCCGGCCTCGTCGTCGCCGGCGGTCTCGCCTATTTTGCGACGCTCGTCGCGCTGGGCTTTCGCCTGGCGGATTTCAATCGGCGCGAGTCGTGACGCGCGGGCGTCCCGTCACTGGCCGCCACCTGGCTTGCGGTATGGGCAGCGTGACTTCGTGCACTCGGCGTACAGGTACAGCGCGTGCTCACGGATCTCGAAGCCGCGCTCGCGGGCGATCTTCGTTTGCCGCTGCTCGATCTCCGCGTCGTAGAACTCCTCGACGTGGCCGCACTCGAGGCAGACGAGATGATCGTGGTGCGAACCCTCGTTGAGCTCGTAGACCGCCTTCCCCGATTCGAAGTGGTGCCGCACGAGGAGCCCCGCCTGCTCGAACTGGGTGAGGACCCGATAGACGGTGGCGAGCCCGATGTCGAGCCCATCCTGGAGCAGCAGCTTGTAGACGTCCTCGGCCGTGAGGTGGCGCACCTTCGACGATTCGAAGGCGTTGATGATCTTCAGTCGCGGCAACGTGGCCTTGAGACCGGCACTCTTCAAATCCTGCGGTGACGACATGCGTGGAAGTCCTCGTCGGCGTCGCCGGCGGTCGATCCGCGACCGGCGCGGCAGGTTTCCGCGCATCGAGCGGCGCGCACGAAGCTATAATAGCGCGGCCGCCGGGCGACCACGGCGCTTGCGATCGCCGGGACCCCTGGGGTCCGCGGCTCGCGCCGTTCCTATCGCACGATTCGATGCCCCATCCCCGTCCTCCTGCTGGCCTCCTCGTTTGCCTTGTCCGCGGCGTATCGCGCGGCGTCGTCGCG
>JBDHRR010000200.1:0-3855 GCA_039807685.1 Burkholderiales bacterium | reverse complement strand
AACGGTCGGCACGCTGCCGTCGGCGGCCACACCGATGGCCGCCGCATCGCGACCGTCCTCGCTGCCGGCTGCCGCATCCACCACTCGCGCCAGCCCGCCGCCGTCGACGCTGCCCGTCGAGCCGGGCGCCGGTGCTGCCGGGGCGAGCGCAACGCCGTCGTCGGGATCGGTTCCGGTTCCGCCGCGCAGCGGTGCCGCGGATCCGCCGGCCGCCACTGCACCGCGGCCGGCGGCCGATCCTACGCTGCCGATCGACGAGGACCTGGCCGACTCGTTCGCCGAGCGCCGGGCCAAGATCGCAGTGGTGAGCGTCGAGGGTCCGCGCATGCTGCGCGCCGGCAACTGGCGCCGCGCGGTAGAGCTGTGCAAGGCGTGGACCGAACTCGAACTCGCGAGCGCCGATTCGTACCGTTGCCTCGGCAGCGCGCTGCAGGCGCAGGGCTATCACCAGGATGCCATCGTGGCCTTCCGCAAGGCCAAGCAGTACGACCCCAACGATCGCTCGCTCGATGCGTCGATCGACCGCTCGCAGAAGGGGATCGTTGCCGAATTCCTGAATCGCTATCGGCGGTAGTCCGCGGCGTACCACGCGAACGCCTCGCGCAGTCCGGCGCGCAGGTCGTGCGTCGGCGCGTAGCCCAGGAGGCGTTGCGCCTTCGCGATGTCCGCCTGCGAATGGTGGACGTCGCCGGCACGGAAGTCGACGTGGTGCGGATCGGGCACGCGCAGTCCCGGCCGCTCGGCCTCGACAACTTCGCGACCGGCCACCGCGCGAACCTCGACGACGTGCGCGAGGCAGTCGGCGACGCAGCGTGGCGGCGCCACAGCTTCATCGAAGGCGACGTCACCGATCCGGCCGCGTGCCGACGCGCGTACGAGCGGGTCGGCGATCGAGCTTCATGGCGAGGCGCTGGCCGAGGAACGCGAGGCGATCCCCGCGCCGCAGCCGATCTCCGCGCACCAAGGCAATCCCGACTTCGCCGGCCGGGTGTGGGTCATCGTCGATGTTCCAGTCGAAGGGCTCTTCGGCCCGGCGGAGAAAATCAACATCACCGCCCCGGCGGACTTGCTTTCGCGCATCGACACGCACGCCAAGGGCGTCATGATGACCCGCTCGGCCTTCCTCGTGCACGCCGCGATGGAAGCGATCGCCCGCTCGACGTCCGCACCATCCGCCGTCGCGCCGCGGACAAGAGAAAGGAAGGGGTCCGCGAAGATCCGTCGCCGGGCGATTGCGGGAGTCGACTGAAAGGGGATCCGAGATGAAGGCGCAAAGTCGACCTTGCTTGTTCGGGTGGTTGGGCAATATCGGCGGGGCGCGGTCGAGAACGCGTTCACACGGGGGTGTGCGCGGCGCCAAGACTCGTCCGCTAGCAGTTCGGATGACCATGCTCGACCATTGACGCGCGTTCGCTTTTAAGCGAACATGCCGGAATCGGGTGTCCGAACTGCACCACTACGAGGCCGACGGCCGCGACTCGATCCAGGAGTGTCTGGACAGGCTGCGGGATCAACGCGCTCGTATCGCAATTCTTCGCCGACTCGACCGCGTGGCGGGAGGCAATTTCGGCGACCATGAGTTCTGCCGGGAAGGGGTCTGGGAACTGCGCGTCGATGTCGGCGCCGGCTATCGCGTGTACTACGCGGTGAAGTACTGGCAGGACGCCAAGCGAGGACATCGGTGATGGCTACGCGATCTCACGAGAAGGCGACAGTCGAAAGTTTTCGACGCGACCCGAAGTTCGCGGCCGAGTATCTCAACGCGGTGCTGGAAGACGGCGAACAGGAAGAGGTCATGCTTGCGCTTCGACGCATCGCGGATGCCTTCGGCGGAGTCGGCGGCATCGCGAACGCCGCGGATCTGAACGCCACGACGCTGTATCGAACCCTCTCGCAACGAGGCAATCCCGAATTGCGAAGCCTTGCCGCGATACTCAAGGCCATGGGTCTGCGGATTGCGGTGCAGCCGCTGTAGTGCGTTCTGTGGACCTGAAGCGATGTTCCGGCATCTGTGGATGCCAGATCCAAGGGCCATTGTCGATGGGTATGCACGATCTGGATTTTGCCGCGATACCGGTCGCCGAGCAGAGAAGCGGGCCGACGGCATAGTGAGGTCGCTCATCGACGTCGTCGCCGGCGCGCGACCCAATTTCATGAAGATCGCGCCGATCCTGCGCGCGCTCGACGCGCGTCGGGCGCAGGGTGGGCGACTCAGGTACCGGCTCGTCCACACCGGCCAGCACTACGACGCGCGGATGTCGGGGGACTTCTTCGCGCAACTGGGCATTCCCGAGCCCGATGTCAACTTCGAGGTGGGATCGGGCACTCAGGCCGAGCAGACCGGTGCCATCATGGTGCATTACGAGGCGTTGCTCGCCAAGGCGAAGAGCGACCTCTGCCTCGTGGTCGGCGACGTCACCTCGACGATGGCTTGCGCGATCGCGGCGCAGAAGATGCGGGTGCCGGTGGCGCATGTCGAGGGTGGCATCCGCTCGGGCGACTGGACGATGCCGGAGGAGATCAACCGGTTGGCGACCGACGCGGTCACCAACTGGTTCTTCACGACGAGCAGCGTCGCCAACGCCAACCTGCGGCGCGCGGGGGTGGGCGACGAGCGCATCTTCTTCGTCGGCAATACGATGATCGACACGCTGCTCGCGAGCATGGAGCGCCTGCGCCCACCGGCGTTCCGCGACGAACTCGGCCTCGAGCCGGGCGGCTATTTCGTGCTGACGCTGCACCGGCCGGCCAACGTGGATGCGGGCGGGCCGTTCGCGAAGCTCCTTGCCGCGATCGGCGAGGGTACGCGCGGGCTGCCGGTGATATTCCCGGTGCACCCGCGTACCGCGAAAACGCTTCGCGAGATGACGGGCCTGCCGGCGAGCCTGCGCCTCGTCGAGCCTCAACCGTACCTGGAGTTCAACTGGCTCGTGAAGCACGCGCGAGCGGCCATCACCGATTCGGGCGGCATCACCGAAGAAACGACGGTGATGGGCGTGCCCTGCCTCACCCTGCGCGACACGACCGAGCGACCGGAGACGATCACGGTCGGCACCAACGAGTTGATCGGCACCGATCCCGCACGGCTGAAGCCCGCGCTCGATCGGCTCTTCGCTGGCGAGTGGAAGAAGGGCGCGATCCCCGAGAAATGGGATGGCCGGGCGGCACAGCGGATCGTCGCGGCACTCGAGACGCTCCTCGCCTGACGTCGATGCCGATCGCGACGCTGACGCGCTTGCTGCCGGCTAGCGCCGGATGCGTTGTACCAGCGCAGTCGTCGAACGCTCGAAGGTGAACGGGATCGCCGCGAAACGCCCCCCGTGCGCGATGACCTCGGCCGCGCCGGCCGTCGTCGCGGCGGTGTAGTCGCCGCCCTTGACGAGGACGTCGGGCATCGCCGCGACGATGAGGTCGCGCGGCGTGTCGTCGTCGAAGGGCACGACGAGGTCGACGGCAGCGAGCGCGGCGAGCACCGCCATGCGATCGGCGAGCGGATTGAGCGGGCGGTCCTCGCCCTTGCCGAGACGGCGCACGCTCGCATCCGAGTTGACCGCCACGACGAGGCTCGCGCCTTCGGCACGCGCCGCCTCGAGATACGCGACGTGACCGCGGTGCAGGAGGTCGAACACACCGTTGGTCATCACCAGCGGCCGCGGCAGACGCGCGATCCGAGCGAGCGCGTCGGCGCGGCTTGCGACCTTGTCCTTGGCGCGGACGGGGAGCACAGGCGTCAGCGGCGCCGGGCCGTCCCAAGCCGCTGACTGCGCCCCCTTTGGGGGCAGCGAGCGGAGCGAGCGTGGGGGTCGTTCACCGTCAGCGGCGCCGGGCCGTCCCAAGCCGCTGACTGCGCCCCCT
>JBDHRR010000067.1:0-19676 GCA_039807685.1 Burkholderiales bacterium | reverse complement strand
ACGGCCACTGCGCCGGATCGTTGCAGGCCTGCGATCGCTCCGGATCGCTGCGAACGGCGCACCCCGTGTCGCCCAGCACCACGATGCGCTGCGGCTGCACCTTGGGCAGCGGCAACGGCACACCGTCGATCGCCGCCGTCGCGACGCCGACGGGCAGCGTCGCCTCGCAGGTGATCACCTCGAATACGGCCGCCTTCGACGGCGCGCCGCCGGGGCGCGCCGGGCGCGCGGCGATGGTCGCCGGCGGCATGCGGATGGACAACGCCACGGCGCTGCCGTCGACGACGAGCGTCGGGCAAGTCGAGGCGGCGGTGATCACGCGCACGACCGGCCGGCCCTCGGGTCCCAGCAGCACGTAGCGTTCGTCGACGGTGGCCGAGGGCGGCGGCGTCGCGCAGCCGGCGAGGATCGCCAACGCGAGGCTGACCGCTACCGCGCGAAGCGCGAGCGCCGCGACGGCGGCGCGCTTCATCGCGCATCCCCCCCGACCAGCGAGATCGCCGCGAGTGCCGCGAGCGCTGCCGTCTGCGCGCGCAGGATGCGCGGGCCAAGCGATACGGCAAGGAGGCCGGCCGCTTGCGCATCCGCGACCTCGGCCGCGGCGAGGCCGCCCTCGGGACCGACCAGCACGTCGAGTTCGCCGTCGCCCACGCAGCGCGCCGACCACGGCGCGCCGACCTCGGGTGCGAGCACGATGCCGGCGCGCCCCGACTCGCGCGCGGCGAGCCAGTGCGCCACTGGCAACGGCGGCGCGACGAGAGGAATCCGGTTGCGGCCGCACTGCTCGCACGCGGCCACGGCGATCGCCTGCCAGTGCGCGAGACGCTTCGCGCCATGCGCGCCCGCCGGGAACGCGGCACTGCGTGCGGTGCCGAGCGGCTGCACGCGGCTCGCGCCCAGCTCGACCGCGTGGCGCACGATGATATCCATCGTGTCGGTCGCGACGAGCGCCTGCGCCAGCGTGACCGCGCGTACCGGCTCGGCGATACCGTCGACGAAGGCATCCACACGCACCCGCGCCTCGCGCTTGCCGGCGTGGATGAGCGTCGTCGCGACCTCGCCGCCGGTGCCGTCGAAGAGCGTCAGCGCGTCGCCGATCGCGAGGCGGCGCACGCGCAGGGCGTGGTGCGCGGCTGCCTCGGGCAATGCGAACTCGCTACCGACCGGCAGCGGCGCGAGCGGCGGCGCCACGTAAAAGCGCGGGATCGACACGGTTCGCTCAGGACGCGCGCTCGCCGTCGCCACCGGAGCGCGCGTGCGGCATCGGCAAGCAGTGCCTACAGGAACGTGCGCAACGCATCGAGCACGGCATCCGGTTGCTCGGTCATGAGCGCGTGCCCTGCCCCGCGCAGGCTCACCGTGCGCACGTCGGGCAGCGCCGCGAGGAGCGCGCGCGCATTGCGCGCCGGCGCCATCAGATCGCGCTCACCCAGGATCACCAGCGTCGGGCAGGTCACGCGTGCCGCAGCATCGAGTCCGTCGGCGTAGGCATGGCAGGCGGCGAGGTCGGTGTGGAGCACGCCCGGCCGCGAGCGCTCCATGAGGCGCAGCGCGGCGCCCGTCATCCACATGCCGGGCACGGGATTGCCGCCGAGTTGTCGCGCGACGCTGTGCGACCACGCATTGATGAGTTCGAAGGCGACGTGATCGTCGTTCTTCGCGGCGGCGAGGAGCGCGTCACTCACCGGCATCGGCACGCTGGGGCCGAGGAGCGCGACCTTGCGCACGCGCGCCGGATATCGCGCGGCCGTCTCCAGACCGGCGAGCGCCCCCATCGAATGGCCGACGACCGCAGCGCGCTCCACTCCGGCGGCATCGAGCAATGCGACGAGCCACGCGGCGATCGCGCCGATGCTCGCCAGCGGCGCGCCGTCCGACCTACCGTGTCCCGGCAGGTCGACCGCGAGCACGTTGCTGCCGTGGTGCGCGACGTAGCGCGATTGCAGCGCCCAGATGCTGTGATCGTGCGCGGCACCATGCACGAAGACGACGGTCGGCTGCGTGGCAACGAGCGGCCGGGCACCGGTGTAGGCGTACGTCTCGTGGCCGGCGACGGTGAGGCGCATGGCGAGCGGCGCGCGCCTCAGGCCGTGGCCTTCGCGGCCACGTACAGCGCGCGCGACAGGTCCTCGATGAGATCGTCGGGATCCTCGAGCCCGATGGAGAGCCGAATCGTGCCCTCGCCGATCCCGGCGCGCGCGAGATCGTCGACCGACATGCGAAAGTGCGTGGTCGACGCCGGGTGGATGACGAGCGACTTCGCATCGCCGACGTTGGCGAGGTGCGAGAAGAGCGTGAGCGCCTCGATGAGCTTGCGCCCCTGCGCCCGCGTGCCCTTGATCGTGAAACTGAACACCGCACCGCTGCCGCGCGGCAGGAGGCGCTTGGCGAGTTCGTGATCCGGGTGATCGGGCAGGTCCGGGTAGCCGACGGTCGCCACGAACGGGTGCGTCGCGAGGAAGCTTGCGACGACGCGCGCGTTGGCCACGTGTCGCGCCATGCGCAGCGGCAGCGTCTCCATCCCCTGCAGGATCTGGAACGCGGTGAGCGGCGCCATGCAGGCGCCGAAATCGCGAATGCCCTCGCGCCGCGCGCGCAGCAGGAACGCCGCGGTCGTCGATTCCTCGCTGAACACCATGTCGTGAAAGCCGCGATACGGTTCGGTGAGCGTCGGAAATTTCCCCCGCGACGCCGGCGCATCCCAGTCGAACGTGCCGCCGTCGACGATGGCGCCACCGATCACCACGCCGTGCCCCGAGAGGAACTTCGTCGCCGAATGCAGCACGAGATCGGCGCCGTGGTCGAACGGACGCAGGAGCCAGGGCGTGGTGAACGTCGAGTCGACGAGGAGCGGCAGGCCGTGCTCGTGGGCGAGCGCCGCCACGCGCGGGATGTCGAGCACCTCGAGCCCCGGATTGCCGAGCGTCTCGCCGAAGAGAAGACGCGTCCCAGGGCGGATCGCCGCGCGCCACGCGGCGAGATCACGCGGATCGACGAACGTCGTTTCGATCCCGAAGCGCGGCAGCGTGTAGTCGAGGAGGTTGTGCGAGCCGCCGTACAGCGAGCGCGAGGCGACGATGTGCTGCCCGGCGCCCAGCAGCGTGGCGATGGCCAGATGCAGCGCCGCCTGCCCGCTCGCGGTGCCGATCGCCCCCACGCCGCCCTCGAGCGCGGCGATGCGCTCCTCGAACACCGCCACCGTCGGATTGGTGATGCGCGAATAGACGTGACCCGCGCGCTCCATGTTGAAGAGCGCGGCAGCGTGATCGCTGTCGGGGAATACGAACGACGTGCTCTGGTAGATCGGCGTCGCCCGCGCCCCCGTCGTGGGATCGGGCACCGCGCCGGCGTGCAGCGACAGCGTGTCGAAGCGATGGGTCTTGGCGGTGGTCATTACCGAAGCGCGTGCAAGGGTGCGCCATTCTAGGCGGATTCACCGGCGGGGGTAAGGCGGAGTCTTTTCCAACATGGTATGAGTCTGGACGGGGGTCGTGTTTCCAACGAGGTATGAATCTGAAGCGGGGTAGCGGGGTAGCGGGGTAGCTGGATCGATCAGCGGGAGAACGGTGATTGAACCGAAGTCGCGGAGTATCGAGCGCAAGAGACGGTGCGAAGCGCGAATCGACCGCGCAGGGACAGCGGTGCGTGACGCCCTCCACGGGTCGGTGCCCGCTTCGTGCGCCTCGCCCCGCTGGTCGACGCAACGTGATGACCCCGAACTACGATCGTCCGACACGACGAGCGCCCACCCGGACTGTAGCGATTCGCGCCTTGCGCTGCGCACCACCGTATCGCGTCAAGGCGACGGTGGGGGCGCACGAAGCGCGCTCCTGCGCGCGGAGAGTGTCACCGCCGTCGCCCCAACAACCACTGGTTCCCGCCGCGCATCACACCACCGCGTCAAGGCGACGGTGGGGGCGCACGAAGCGCGCTCCTGCGCGCGGAGAGTGTCACCGCCGTCGCCCCAACAACCACTGGTTCCCGCCGCGCATCACACCACCGCGCCGAGGCGACGGTGGGGGCGCACGCGGCGTAGAATCATCCGCATGAAATCGACCCCGGAGCGCGCACCCGACGCCATCCCCGACCCCTTCCGGCGCGCGCCGGGCGCGGCGGTGCGCGGCCGCGGCGCCACGTTCAATCCCGGAAACCGCTTTCGCCGGGAGACGCGCGAGGCCTGCGACGATGGGTGGGCAACCTCCACCCTCGCATCCGACGACACGTCCGACACCATCCCCGGCGACGCACCCGCCCGCCAACTGCGCACCACCGTCACCCTCCAGCAATCGCGCACGATCATCTCGCGCAACGATTCGCCCGACATCCCCTTCACGCAGTCGATCAATCCGTACCAGGGATGCGAGCACGGCTGCATCTATTGCTACGCGCGCCCTTCGCACGCCTATCTCGATCTCTCCCCCGGCCTCGACTTCGAGACGCGCCTCTTTGCGAAGCCCAATGCCGCCGCCCTCCTGCGCGCCGAGCTCGCCCGCCCCGGCTACGCGTGCGACCCCATCACGCTCGGCAGCAACACCGATCCATACCAGCCCATCGAGCGCGAGTGGAAGATCACGCGCTCGATCCTCGAAGTTCTCGCCGCGCACGAGCATCCGTTCACCATCGTCACCAAGTCCGCACTCGTCGAGCGCGACCTGGACCTCATCGCGCCGATGGCCGCCAGGAACATGGCGCGCGTCTTCGTGTCGATGCCCACGCTTGACCGCGAACTCGCGCGCACGCTCGAGCCGCGCGCGGTGACGCCGCAGCGCCGCCTCGAGACGATGCGCACGCTCGCGGCCGCCGGCGTGCCCGTCGGCGTCTTCGTGGCGCCGGTCATCCCGCAGCTGAACGATCGCGAGCTCGAGACGGTCGTCGCAGCCGCCGCGGCGCACGGCGCGACCAGCGCGAGCTGGACGATGCTGCGCCTGCCGCGCGAGGTCGCGCCGCTCTTTCGTGCTTGGTTGGACGAGCACTATCCGTTGCGTGCCACACACGTCATGAGCATCATCCAGGACGTTCGAGGTGGGCGCGACCACGATCCGCGCTTCGGCGTGCGCATGCGCGGCACCGGCAATTTCGCCGATCTCGTAGCGGCGCGCTTCGCACTCGCAGCGCGCCGCGCCGGCCTCGCGGCGCGGCACGACGTGCCGCTCGACACCTCGCGGTTCCGTCCGCCGCGAGTGAACGTCACGCAGGGCGAGCTTTTCTAGTCTCCGGTCACGCGCGAATGCCAAGACGCCACCCGTCGGGAGCGGATCGCAACCACCACCGAAAGGAAGACGATGCAACCTGCCGGCGACCCCCTCACCTCGCGCCTTGCCGCCTGCTACACCGGTGCGGTGCACGACGTGTTGCGTCTCATGGGCCACGACAACGTCGTGCTCCCGCCGGCGATCAAGGCGATCGCGCCGGGTACGCGCCTCGCCGGCCCGGTGTGGACCGTCGCCGGGCACATCGACCGCACGAAGACACGCGACGAGACGCTGCGCGGCTGGTGCACGCTGCTCGCCAAGGCGCCCGCGGGTCACGTCATCGTCTGCCAGCCCAACAACCACGAGGTCGCACTCATGGGCGAGCTCTCGGCGCAGACGCTGCAGGCTCGCGGCGTGCTGGGCTACGTCGTCGACGGCGGCTCGCGCGATACCGAGCACGTGCTCGCGCAGGGCTTTCCCGTCTTCTGCTCGTTCCTGACGCCCGCGGACATCGTCCAGCGCTGGATTCCCGACCGCTATGCAGAACCCATCACCATCGGCAGCGTGACCATCATCGCCGGTGATTACCTCCTCGCCGATCGCGACGGCGTCGTCATCATCCCGCGTGCCATCGCCGCCGACGTCGTCGCCAGGACCGAGGAGGTCGTCGCCACCGAGAGCGAGATGCGCCGGGCGCTGATCGGCGGCATGGATCCGGTCGAGGCCTACGACCGCTATGGCAAGTTCTGAACCGTCGACCCGGCCCGCGGTGATGAAGCTCGCGCCGCCGGACAACGTCGCGATCGCCCTGCGACCCCTGCACGAGGGCGAATCGCTCGTGCTCGACGACACCCCGCTCGCGATCGACTGCGACGTGGCGGTCGGGCACAAGATCGCCGCCCGCGCGATCGCGGCCGGCGAGCCCATCGTGAAGTACAACTGTCCGATCGGCGTCGCCACCCGCGCGATTCCCGCCGGCCACCACGTGCATACGCACAACGTGCAGAGCAACTACCTCCCCAGCACCACGCTGCCGGCACCGTGACGACACCGGCCTTGAGCGGCTACGCGCGCAGCGACGGGCGCAAGGGGATCCGCAACGTCGTCGTGGTCGTATATCTCGTCGAGTGCGCGCATCACGTGGCGCGCGAGATCGCCGACGCATTCCGCGATGCCGACGTGCATCTCATCGGCTTTCCCGGCTGCTACCCCAATGCGTACGCGCAGACGATGCTCGAGCGCCTGTGCACGCATCCCAACGTCGGCGCCGCGCTCCTCGTCGCCCTCGGCTGCGAGGGCTTCGACCGGCACCGGCTCGCCCGAATGGTGGCGACGAGCGCGCGCCCCGTGCACGTGCTGGGCATCCAGGACACGGGCGGGACCCGCAAGACGATCGACGCCGGCCGCACGTGGGTCGAAGGTGCGCTCGCCACGCTCGCCGCCCAGGAGCGCGTGCCCATGGCACTCGACGAACTCGTCGTCGGCACCATCTGCGGCGGGTCCGACGCGACGTCCGGGCTCACCGCGAATCCGGCGATGGGGATCGCCTTCGATCTCCTCGTCGCGGCCGGCGGCACCGCGCTCTTCGAGGAGACGGGCGAGCTCATCGGCATGGAGCAGCTGATGGCGGCGCGCGCCGCGACGCCGGAACTCGGCGATGCGCTGAAGCAATGCGTCGCCAAGGCGGCGGCGTACTACGCCACACTCGGCTACGCGAGCTTTGCGCCCGGCAACGCCGACGGCGGGCTCACCACGATCGAGGAGAAATCGCTCGGCGCCTACGCCAAGTCCGGGCAGTCGCGCATCGCGGGAATCGTCAAGCCGGGCATCGCGCCGCCGCGCGGCGGACTGTACCTCCTCGACGTGGTGCCCGACGGCGAGGTTCGCTTCGGCTTTCCCAACATCAACGACAACGCCGAGATCGCCGAGCTCATCGCCTGCGGGTCGCACGTCATCCTCTTCTCCACCGGCCGCGGCTCGGTGGTGGGATCCGCCATCGCGCCGGTGATCAAGGTCTGCGCCAATCCCGACACCTATCGGCGCATGAGCGACGACATGGACGTCGACGCCGGTCGCATCCTCGAAGGCCGGGCGACGCTCGCCGAGGTGGGGCGCGAAGTCTTCGATCTCGTGCTCGCGGCGGCCAACGGCGAGCCGACCAAATCCGAGGCGCTTCACCACCGCGAGTTCATCCTGACGTACAAGCAGTTCGCGCCGCTGGGACCCGCCTGCCTGCCCGGCTGACGCGCAGCGGCGCCACCGCGACGCACGGCGAGCCGATCAGCTCAAGCCGAAGCGGCGGATCATCCAGACCTTGACGAACTGGGTGAGCAGCATGTAGCCGCCGACGATGAAGACGAGCGCGACGGCAAAGCCCCACGGCAAGGCGACGAGCCCCAGCGCCGGCGCGAGGAACGAGGTCGGCAGCCACAGGCCGAGAAGACAGATGCCGACCGTCGTGACCAGCAGCGGCAGGCTCGGCCGACTCTCCACGAACGGGATGCGCCCGGTGCGGATCACGTGGACGATGAGCGTCTGCGACACCAGCGACTCGACGAACCACCCGGTCTGGAAGAGCTCCGCATGCGTCCACGCGCCGAAGAGCCCGATGAGGACGGCAAACGTGACGTAGTCGAAGAGCGAGCTCACCGGGCCCAGGAAGAGCATGTAGCGGCTGATGTTGTCGATGTCCCATTGCCGCGGCGCCGCGAGGTACTCGTCGTCGACGTTGTCGGTAGCGATCGCGGTCTGCGAGAGGTCGTAGAGCAGATTGTTGACGAGGATCTGCACCGGCAGCATCGGGAGGAACGGCAGAAAGGCACTCGCGCCCAGCACGCTGAAGGCGTTGCCGAAATTCGAGCTGGCACCCATCTTGATGTACTTCGTGATGTTGCCGAAGACCTTGCGCCCTTCGATCACGCCCGCCTCGAGCACGAGCAGGCTCTTCTCGAGGAGGATGATGTCGGCGGATTCCTTGGCGATGTCGACCGCGGTGTCGACCGAGACGCCGACGTCGGCCGCCTTCAATGCCGGACCGTCGTTGATGCCGTCGCCGAGAAAGCCCACCACGTGGCCCGACAGGTGCAGCGCCTTGATGACGCGCGCCTTCTGCGCCGGCGAGAGCTTGGCGAGCAGCGACACCTGAGCGAGTTCCGCCGCAAGCTCGCGGTCGGACCAGCCGTCGATGTCGCTGCCCAGGATCACCCGGTCGGTAGCCAGGCCGACCTGCGCGCAGACGTTGCGCGACACCGCCTCGTTGTCGCCGGTGAGTACCTTCACCGCGACCCCATGCGCCTGCAAGACGCGAATCGCCTCGGCCGCCGATTCCTTGGGCGGATCGAGGAAGGCGATGTAACCGGCGAGCACGAGGTGCGCCTCGTCGGCGACGCCGCACGTCGCCTGTCCACTCGGCAGTTCACGGTAGGCGACGGCGATGACGCGAAAGCCCTCGTCGTTGAATCGCTGCGCGACCTCCTGCACCTGCTCGCGCTGCTCTTCCTCGAGCGGCACCACCTCGCCGTGGAACTCGATACGATCGCAGGCGTGGTACACCTCCTCCACGGCACCCTTGCAGATGAGGATGTGCGGACCGTCGCGCTCGGCGACGACCACCGACATGCGGCGACGCTGGAAATCGAAGGGGATCTCGTCGACCTTCGCGAAGTGCACATACGGTCGCAGCCGCGCATGGACCTCGACGTGCTCGAGCACCGCGACGTCGAGGAGGTTCTTGAGGCCCGTCTGGTAGTAGCTGTTGAGATACGCGTACTCGAGGACGCGCTCCGATTCGGTACCGAAGGCGTCGACGTGGCGCTCGAGGAGGACCTTGCCCTGCGTCAGCGTTCCCGTCTTGTCCGTGCACAGCACGTCCATCGCGCCGAAATTCTGGATCGCATTCAGGCGCTTGACGATGACCTTCTTGCGCGCCATGGCGAGCGCGCCCTTGGCGAGGTTGACCGTCACCACCATCGGCAGCATCTCCGGGGTGAGCCCCACCGCGACCGCCACCGCGAAGAGCAGCGCCTCGAGCCAGTTGCCCTTGGTGAGCCCGTTGACCAGGAACACGAGCGGCACCATCACCGCCATGTAGCGCAGGATGAGGCCGATGAAGCGAGTGATCCCGCGATCGAAGCTGGTGGCGGGCGGCGCGCCGAGGACGCTCGACGCGACGTTACCGAAGTACGTGCGCGCACCGGTGACGACCACCGCCGCCGTCGCCGTTCCCGACACGACGTTCGTCCCCATGAAGGCCACGTTGTCGAGTTCGAGCGCCGGCCGGGCGGTATCCGCGGGCGTCGCGAATTTCTCCACCGGCAGCGACTCGCCGGTGAGCGACGCCTGATTCACGAACAGGTCCTTGGCGGCGAGGACGCGCACGTCGGCGGGCAGGATGTCACCGGCCGAGAGGTGCACGATGTCGCCCGGAACGACGTCGGCGAGCGGCACCTCGCTGCGTTCACCAATGGCAGACCCGAAAACATCGGCTGCCGGCGTCTCGCCGCGGCGACTCACGGTCGCGGTCGTGCGCACCATCGCGCGCAGCCGCTCGGCAGCCTGGCTCGATCGGTGCTCCTGCACGAACGACAGCACCGCCGCCAGGATCACCATCACGATGATGACGAGCGCGCCGTGCACCTCGCCCGTCTCGTAGTTGATGAGCGACAGCGCGATCAGCAGCATCGACAGCGGGGTGAGGAAGAGCTCGGCGAGGCGCCGCAGCGGATTGCGCGGCTTCTCCCGCGCCACCTCGTTGGGGCCGTACTGCGCAAGGCGCGTCGCGGCCGCGGCCGGCAGCAGACCGGCAAGGCTGGTGTCGAGACGATGCAGCACTTCGTCCGGCGTCAGCCGGGCGAGCGCCACGAGTTCACTGCCGGCGGGTTCGCGCGGCGATGCAGGCCCGTCGAGCTTGCGATCGCGCCCGCGCCACCAGTGGGCCAAGATCGAAGACTCGCGTCGGCGGAAGACTTGCGATCGAAATCAGTGACTCTCGCGACCCACCTTGGCCCCCGACTTGCCGACGAGGAAATCGAGATCCACGCCGCGGTCGGCCTGCAGCACCGTCTCGCAGTAGAGCTTCACCCACCCGCGATCGGAGTGCGGCGGCAGCGGTTTCCAGGCCTTCTTCCGCCGCGCGAGTTCGGCGTCGGTGACGTGCAGGTGGATGCGCCGCCTGGCGACGTCGATTTCGACGAGGTCGCCATTCTTCACGAGGGCCAAGGGCCCACCCGCCGCGGCCTCGGGTGCGGTATGCAACACGACCGTACCGTAGGCGGTGCCCGACATGCGGGCATCGGAGATGCGGACCATGTCGGTCACGCCCTGCTTCAGGATCTTGGCGGGCAGCGCGAAATTGCCGACTTCGGGAAACCCGGGGTAGCCCTTCGGCCCGCAGTTCTTCAGCACCAGCACGCAATCGGCATCGACGTCGAGCCTGGGATCGTCGATGCGCGCGTGCAGGTCGTCGACATCCTCGAAGACCACCGCGCGCCCCTTGTGCTGCATGAGCTTCGGCGTCGCCGCCGAGGGCTTGATGACGCAACCCGACGGCGCGAGATTCCCGCGCAGCACCGCGATGCCGCCCGAAGGCTTGAACGGCGCCCCAAGCGGCGTGATGACCGCGTCGTTGTAGTTGACGGCGTCCTTCACGTTCTCCCAGATCGTCTTGCCGTTGACGGTAAGCGCCTTCTTGTGGAGGAACTTGCCGATCTCGCGCAGCACCACCGGCAAGCCGCCGGCGTAGTAGAAATCCTCCATCAGGTACTGCCCCGACGGCATCAGGTTCACGAGGCAGGGCATGTCGCGGCCGAGCCGGTCCCAGTCGTCGAGCGTGAGGTCGATCCCCATGCGACCGGCGACCGCGAGGAGATGCACGACCGCATTCGTCGATCCGCCGATTGCGCCATTCGTCATGATCGCGTTCTCGAAGGCAGCCTTGGTCAGGATCTTCGACATGCGCAGATCCTCGTGCACCATTTCGACGATGCGCCGTCCCGCCATCCGCGCGAGCACGCGTCGCCGCGAGTCGACGGCGGGGATCGCGGCGTTGGTGGGCAGTCCCATGCCGAGCGCCTCGACCATCGACGCCATCGTGGAGGCCGTGCCCATCGTCATGCAGTGCCCGGCCGAGCGCGACATGCACGACTCGACCTCGACCATGTCGGCGGGTTTCATCTCGCCGGTCTTCAGCATCTCGGTGAATTTCCACACGTGCGTACCCGAGCCGATGTCGGTCCCGCGGAACTTGCCGTTCAGCATCGGCCCACCGGACACGCCGATGGTCGGCAGGTCGCACGACGCGGCCCCCATGAGCAGCGCCGGCGTGGTCTTGTCGCAACCCATGAGCAGCACGACACCGTCGAAGGGATTGGCGCGGATCGACTCCTCGACGTCCATCGCCGCCTGATTGCGAAAGAGCATCGTCGTCGGCCGCATGAGCGTCTCGCCCAGGCTCATCACCGGAAACTCGATCGGGAAGCCACCGGCATCGAGGATGCCGTCGCGCACGTGCTGCGCGAGTTCGCGGAAGTGCGCGTTGCACGGCGTCGCCTGCGACCACGTGTTGCAGATGCCGATCACCGGCCGGCCGTCGAACTGATCGTGCGGAATGCCCTGGTTCTTCATCCACGAGCGATGCACGAGGGCGTCGCGATCGGCGAGGCCGAACCACTTGCGTGAGCGCAATTCGGGTTGCTTCTTGGGAGCTTTCTTGGCCATGGTCTGTCGGTGCGATGAGTCTGGAGTTACGGAGAAGGTCGAACCGCCGCTGCTACCGGTGTCCCATGCGACGATCGGGGAAGGTGGTGCGCCGGTCAGGCGGCAAGCCGCTCGCCGCTCGTCCGGTCGAATACGTGCACCTTATCGGGTGCGACGACGATGCCCACGCGATCGCCGGGGCTCACGGCAGGGCGACCGTGCGTCACCAGGATGAGTTGCGCCTGCCCCGCCTGCACGACGAGCTCGGTCTCGGCACCGGTGGGTTCGACGACGACGATCTCGCCCGGCACCGACCCTGGCGCGCTCGCGCTGGTGAGCGACAGGTCGCCGGGACGGATGCCGTAGGCAACGCTCTGGCCTTCGCTCCCGGGACCGCCGGTGAGCGGCCACTGCACGCCGTCGCCCATGTCGACGACGGCGCCGGCGCTGCCGCGGCGAATCGTGCCGTTGACGACGTTCATCGCCGGCGAGCCGATGAACTGTGCCACGAAGAGGTTGGCCGGATGATCGTAGAGGTCGAGCGGCCGGCCGATCTGCTCGATGCGGCCGTCGTGCATCACCACGATGCGGTCCGCCATCGTCATCGCCTCGACCTGGTCGTGCGTGACGTACACGGTCGTCGTCTTCAGGCGCTGATGCAGCGCCTTGATTTCGGCGCGCATCGCCACCCGCAGCTTGGCGTCGAGGTTGGATAGCGGCTCGTCGAACAGGAACACCTTGGGATCGCGTACGATCGCCCGTCCCATCGCGACGCGCTGCCGCTGGCCACCCGAGAGCTCGCGCGGATAGCGCTTGAGATACGGATCGAGATTGAGGATCTTCGCTGCGTGCGCCACGCGCTCCTGCATCGCCTTGGGATCGGCCTTGCGCAGCTTCAGGCTGAATGCCATGTTGTCGGCGACGGTCATGTGCGGATAGAGCGCGTAGCTCTGGAACACCATCGCGATGTCGCGATCCTTGGATTCGACGTCGTTCACGACCTTGCCGTCGATGGCGATCGCGCCGGCGGTGATCTCCTCGAGGCCCGCCAGCATCCGCAGGAGCGTCGACTTGCCGCAACCCGACGGGCCGACCAGCACGACGAACTCGCCGTCCGCGATGTCGAAGCTGATCCCGTGCAGGACTTTCGTCGCGCCGAAGGCCTTCTCGACGTCGTTGAACGAAACGGTGGCCATGCGTGACTCCGTGAGTATGGCGACAGGAAGCGCGGAAACCGATCCCGCGCGCTACGACTTCACCGCTCCCGCCGTGAGCCCGCCGACCATGTAGCGCTTGAACGCATAGTAGATGGCCGCCGGAGGCAGGGCGTAGATGAGGCCGGTGGTCATGAGGAGCTCCCACGGCGAGTCGTCGGCGGCGAGGAAGTTGCCGAGCGCGACGCCGAGGGTGAGCTGGCGATCGTTGGAGAGGAGCAAGAACGCGTACAGGTATTCGTTCCAGGCGAGCAGCAGCGCATACGTCCCCACTGCCACCAGCGACGGCATCATGAGCGGCAGGTAGACGAGGCGAAAGAGCTGCAGCGGCGACGCGCCATCGATGCGCGCCGCCTCGTCGAGTTCGTAGGGCAACTTGTCCGACGCCTGCTTCAGCACCCAGATCGCGTACGGCGCAGCGATCGCCATCATGGCGAGGATCAGCGCCCACTGCGTGTTCAGGAGCCCGTACACGCCCATCGTCTTGTACATCGGTACCGCGAGGAACGCCGCGGGAATGAAGTAGGTGAGGAGCGCGAGGTTCATCACCGCGCGGCCGCCGCGAACCCGCAGGCGGCTGATCGCGAATGCCGCGCCGGTCGCGACGACCAGCGTCAGCACGCCGACCGCGACGGCGATGAAGAGCGAATTCCACATCTGCCGCCAGAAGTACTCGAGGTAGTGATGCTGCTGCGTGAAGACGATGACGAAATTGCGGATGGTCGGGTGCTCGGGCCACAGGTGCCCGCTCATCGCCGAATCCTTGGGCGAGATCGCGAAGAGCACGAGATGGTAGATCGGCAGGAGCGTCCAGATCGCCACCGGGATGCCGATCAGCAACAGCTTGGCTTCGGTGGAGACCTTGCGCCAGGGGATGCCCGTACTCATCGCGAGAGCCGTTTCATCATGAAGTAGATGAGGGGCAGGATCGCCGGCAGCGCGACGACGATCGCCGCCATCGACAGGTCGACCTGGTCGAGGCGCAAGTAGCGGATGCCGAGCGTCGCCAGCACGTGCGTCATGTCGGCGGGACCGCCTCCGGTCAGCAGGTAGACGCTGTTGAAGTCACCGAGCGTCCAGATCATCGACAGGATCGTGCAGGTGAGGTAGAGCGTGCGCATCGCCGGCCAGGTGATGAAGCGGAAGCGCTGCCAGCGCGTGGCGCCATCGACCGACGCCGCCTCGTAGTGTTCCTGCGGAATTGCGAGCCGCCCGGCGATCAGGATCAACGTCCAGAACGGCAGCGACTTCCAGACATGCACGACCATCGCGAGACTCAGCGCGAGGATCGGATCGTTGAGCCAGTTGGGACCGTCGATCCCTGCGTAGCGGAAGAGGAGCGAATTGATGATCCCCCATTCGGGGTTCAGCATGAACCGGAACGACAGGATGGTGGGGATCGACGGCACCGCCCACGGCAGGATGAAGAGCAGCGAGAGCCACTTGATCCAGGTCCGCGCGGTGGTGAAGAAGCCGGAGAGCCCCAGCGCGATCACCATCTTGATGTTGATGGCGACGACGAGGAAGGCGAGCGTGTTGAGGACCGACCGGCCGAAGATCGGGTCGGCGAAGAGCTTCGTATAGCTTTCCGGTTGTCGCGCGAGCCACAGCCCGTAGACGACCGGATAGAGCACCAGCACCAGGAAGACGACGACGTACGGCGCGAGGAGGATCAGCCCCCATTTCTGCCACGGCGACCACGACCGCTTGCCGGTCGGACCATCGGGGAGAGATTTCGCTTTCGGCAACGCGATCGAAGCCATGGGGCGATCCCAACGTCGTCGTGAACTTCGCCGCCGCAGTGTGCCGCCGTCGCCGGCGGCACGCTGTGGCGCCCGCGGTCTACGGCCTCAGCCGGCCACCTGCTTGATGCGCGCGATCATCTCGTCGGTGGCCTTCTCCGGCGTCCACTTGTCGTTGACCACCCGGTTCATCGCCTTGGCCCACACGTTCTCGTTATTGAGAATCGTGAAGCGCCAGTTGTAGACGAACTCGAACGGCACCGTGCCCGCCATGAACTGGTTGTATACCGCCTTGCGATGCGGATCGCTCTGCCAGAACGGGCTCTTGGTGCCGGAGATCGTCACCGGGAACCAGCGGCCGAGCGAACCCTCGACGTACGGTTGCAGGTTCTCGTCGGCGAGCATGAAGGCGACGAACTCCTTCGCCCGCTTCTTGTTCTTGGCCTGATCGAAGACCACGCCGGTCTTGATCGCCGCGCGATAGACGAACTTGCTGCCGTCGGGCTTCGCCGGGAAGCCGGCGGTCACGATCAATTCCTCGTAGTTCTTCTTCGCCTGCGCGCGCTGCTCGGCGGAGAGCGCGGGATTGTTGGCGTCGTCGAGCCACTTGGCCGCGATCGAAATCGTCGCGTTGTGCGTCATCATGATCGTCTTGTTGTGGAAGGCGACGTTGTTGTCGGGATCCTTCCAGCTCGTGGACGACGGCGGCGTGCAGCCCCGCGTGTAGACCTCCGTGTAGTCGCGCAAGGCGTTGGTGAGCCCCGCCTTGACCTTGGGGTCGTCGACCAGGAGCTTCCCGTTGTCGTCGACGAGCTTCGCGTTGTAGGCGTCGACGAAGGTCAGGAACGAGTAGAACGAGTCGGAGGAGTCGACGCCCATCGGCTGGCCGATGCCGAACACGCGCTTGCCGGTCTTCGAGCGATACGCGGGCTGCGCCTTGTCGCACCACCAATCCCAGTAGGCCTTCCACGTGGTCGGGATGTCCGATTCCTTCAGCCCCGCCTCGCCGATCATGTCCCGCCAGTACTGGATGTGCATCGTCTGCTGCTTCAGCGGGAATGCGTAGTACGCCTTCTTCTTCGCCTTGTCGTTGAAGAGGAACGTCGTCGAGATGGTGTTCGGCAGGAACCGGTCCTTCATCGGCGCCAGGATGTCGCTGATGTCCTCGAGCTTGCCCTCGAAGGCCCACTTGCCGGTGACCTGGAAGTCGTAGACGTCGGCGTAGGCGACATCCGGCGGATTGCCGGCGTCGAGCGCCGCCACCGTCTTCGGGATCATGTCCTGCACGGGGTACTGCGAGAGCTCGATCTTGACGCCGGTCTTCGCCTCGTATTTCTTGATCGCCTCGAACAGCGCGTCGTCTTCTGACTTGTAGAACCCCTTCACCCACCAGACGACGAGCTTCTCCTGCGCCGCCGCGGGCATCGCGGTAGCGACCATTCCGGCGGCGACGAGCGCCGCGGCGATCCTGGCGAACAGCTTCATGCGCAAACCCTCCGTTGAGATGACGCCGCCGTCGTGCGCTCGATCGATGCCGACGATTCGTGATACCCGGCGATCGGCAGCCTACGGGCGCCCGATCACGCTGTCAATCGGGGCGCGCGCGATTGGGTGGATGTCCTACATGACCGCGCCCAACGGCCAGGGCACGAACTCGTTCTGGCCGTAGCCGTGCAACTCGCTCTTGGTCTTGGTACCCGATGCGGTGGCGAGCATGAGTTCGAACAGGCGCCGCCCCATCGCCTCGACGCTCGCCGTGCCGTCGACGATCTCGCCGCAGTTCAGGTCCATGTCCTCTTCCTGGCGCACCCACAGCGCGGTATTGGTGGCGAGCTTGAGCGATGGCGACGGCGCGCAGCCGTACGCCGAGCCGCGGCCGGTCGTGAAGACGATCATGTTGGCACCGCCGGCGACCTGGCCGGTGGCCGAGACGGGATCGTAACCTGGGGTATCCATGTAGACGAAGCCCTTGGCGGTGACCGGCTCGGCGTATTGGTAGACGTCGACGAGGTTGGTCGTGCCGCCCTTGGCAACGGCGCCCAGCGATTTCTCGAGAATCGTCGTGAGCCCGCCTGCCTTGTTGCCCGGCGACGGATTGTTGTTCATCTCGCCCTTCTCGCGCTCGGTGTAGTCCTCCCACCACTTGATGCGCGCGATGAGCTTGTCACCGACCGCGCGCGACACCGCGCGGCGCGTGAGCAGATGCTCGGCGCCGTAGATCTCCGGCGTCTCGGACAGGATCGCGGTGCCGCCGTGGCGTACCAGCAGGTCGACCGCGACCCCCAGAGCGGGATTGGCGGTGATGCCCGAGTAACCGTCCGAGCCGCCGCATTGCAGGCCGACGACGATGTTCGCTGCCGGCACCGTCTTTCGCTCGACGGCATTGGCGTGCGGCAGCATCGCCTCGATGAGGGCGATGCCGTGCCGGATCGTCTTGCTCGTGCCACCGGTGTCCTGGATGTTGAACGTCGTGAGCAGCGGCCCCTCCGCGAGATGCTCGGCGCCCATGAGCGAACTGATCTGGTTCGCTTCGCAGCCGAGGCCCACGATCAGCGCGCCGCCGAAATTGGCATGCCGCGCATAGCCCGCGAGCGTACGGCGCAGCACCTGCATGCCTTCGCCGTGCGTATCCATCCCGCAGCCGGTGCCGTGGGTGAGCGCGACGACGCCGTCGACGTTCGGGTACGCCGCGAGACGTTCGCGCGTGAAGTGGTCGGCGATGCCGCGCGCAACCGTCGCCGAGCAGTTCACCGTCGACAGGATGCCGATGTAGTTGCGCGTCGCGATGCGGCCGTCGGGGCGCACGATGCCCTGGAACGTCGCCGCCGGCTGCACGTATGCGGTCGGCCGCGCGTCGACGCCGAACGCGTAGTCGCGCTCGAAGTCGCCCATCGCGAGATTGTTGAGATGCACGTGTTCGCCAGGGGCGATGTCGCGACTCGCGAAGCCGATGATCTGGTTGTAGCGGCGCACCGGCTCGCCCGCCGCGATCGCGCGGGTCGCGACCTTGTGCCCGGGGGGAATGAGACCGCTGATGGTGACTCGCTCGTCGACGAGTTGCGTGCCGCCCACGAGTTGCGCGCGGGCGATGACGACGTCGTCGGCGGGGTGGAGACGAATGACGAGCGAACTGGAGGTCGACATCGGGGTCCTCTTCAGGAGACGGTATGGCTGGCGACGGTGTGGCGCGCGAGCGCCGGCGCGTCCCACGCGATGCCGAGACCGGGCGCGGACGACGGCACCGCATGGCCGTCGTCCATCGTCATGCGCGCCGACGTCACGTCGTCCAGCTGGGGAATGTACTCCACCCACGCGCCGTTGGGCACCGCAGCGGCGAGCGACACGTGGATCTCCATGAGGTAGTGCGGGCACACCGGCGCGTTGAAGGTCTCCGCGAGGTGCGCGACCTTGAGCCACGGCGTGATGCCGCCGATGCGCCCCACGTCGACCTGCACGATCGAGCAGGCGCGCCGCTCGAGGTATTCCCGGAAGTGCGACGGGTGGTAGAGCGACTCGCCGATGGCGATCGGCATCGGCGCCCTGGCGGCGAGCTCGACGTGGCCGCCCAGGTCCTCGGCGGGCAGCGGCTCCTCGAACCAGCCAAGATCGAGATCACGATACGCATACGCGCGCCGGCACGCCTCCGCTACGGTGAAGACCTGGTTGGCGTCGACCATGAGCGCGAAGCCGTCGCCGGTTGCCGCGCGCACGGCAGCGAGGCGCTCGACATCCTCGGCGCCCGACGGCTTGCCGACCTTGACCTTGACGCCGCGAAAGCCCTGCGCCTTGGCGGCCAGCGCCTCGTCGACGATCTGCTGGCGCGAGTGGTTGAGCCAGCCGCCCTCGGTCGTGTAGACCGGCACCCTCGCCTGTGCGCCGCCCGCCATCTTCCACAGCGGCAGACCGGCGCGCAGACAGCGCAGGTCCCAGAGCGCGGTGTCGATGGTGGCGAGCGCAATGCTGGTGATGGCGCCGACCGCGGTGGCGTGCGTGGCGAAGAAGAGCTCCTTCCAGATCGCCTCGATCTCGGTGCTGTCGCGACCGATGAGCCGCGGCGCGAGGTGGTCGCGCAGGAGGGCGAGCACCGACGACCCGCCGGTGCCGATCGTGTAGGAATAGCCGGTGCCCACCGCACCGTCGGCGCAGGTGATCCGCACGATCGGCGTCTCCTGCTTGTCGAAGGCCTGGATGGCGTCGCGGCGCGCGACCTTCGCGGGCAGATCGGCCTGCAGCAATTCGATGCGCTCGATGCGGGACATGGCAAAACCTCGTGGATCGGTCAATGAAGGGGGCGCCGAGGCTGCCTGGCGACCGTCACGGCACGTGGTAGATGAGTCGCGGCAGCCACAGCGAGATGGCGGGCACGTAGGTGATGAGGACGAGGCTCACGAGCAGCGGAATGAGCCAGGGCAGGATCGCCATCGTCGTGCGCTCGAGCGACATTCGCGCGACGCGCGCCAGCACGAAGAGCACCATCCCCATCGGTGGATGGAGGAGTCCGATCATGAGATTGAGGACGACGACGAGGCCGAAGTGCACGGGATCGATGCCCAGTTGCTGCACGGCCGGCAACAGCACCGGCAACGCGATCAGCATCGCGGCGGTCGGCTCGAGGAAGCAGCCGACGAAGAGCAGGAGCAGGTTGACGAGCAGGAGGAAGACCCACGGCGAACTCGTGAAGCCCAGCACCCACGCGGTCACCATGTCGGTCACCCGCGTGGCGGTCAGCAGCCAGCCGAAGATCGACGCCGCGGCAACGATGAACAGCACGGTAGCGGTCGTCTCGATCGTCTCCATCGAGACCTTGACGAGCATCCGCCACGACAGCGTGCGAT
>JBDHRR010000066.1:0-19794 GCA_039807685.1 Burkholderiales bacterium | reverse complement strand
CCGTGGCCTTGAGCATCAAGACCGAGGAAGCGGACCGGTTGGCGCGGGAATTGTCCCGGTTGACCGGCGAAACCATGACCGACGCGATTACGCAGGCATTGCGCGAGCGGCTGTCGCGGCTGCGCAGTGAACGGGAAGCGCAGGGCGACTATGTCGCGCGCGTTCAAGCGTTCGTGCATGACCATGTCCATTGGTTCGACCGTCGCCCGATCACGAAGCGGGAATGGGACGAAGCAGTGGGCGACACTCCTGAAGAGTTGGGCGTCCCGAAATGATGGTGGTCGACAGCTCGGCAGTCATTGCAATCCTGTTCGACGAGCCCGAGGGCGAGGATTGCACCAAAGCCCTCGAGGTGGCATCGCCGCGCGTCATTTCGGCGGTCAACTACGTGGAGACAGGCACCGTCCTCGCCGGCCGCATCGAGAAGGGACGACGGTCGAATGCTGTCGCCATGCTCGACGATTTTCTTGCCGTCCTGCGCATCGACATCGCGCAGGTCGATGAGCGTCTTGCGCGTTCGGCGATGATGGCACGCCTGGACTACGGCAAGGGTTTCGGTACGCGAGGTGGTCTGAACTTCGGCGATTGCTTTGCCTATGCCCTCGCCAAACGACATTCGGCACCTCTGCTCTATGTCGGCGACGATTTTGCGCGGACGGACGTTCAGCCCGCGTTGGCGCGGTAGTCGGCGGGCCCCTCAAGCCCGCGTCCTCGTCGATCAGGTCGGTCAGCGTGACCCGGATGGTTTCGGTTCGGGAAGCGAGTCTCGCATCGCCCGTCTGGCCGCTGTCCCGCCCGTCGCAGCAGAAGCACCTATGCGTGGCGCGGCACGCGGCGGCCAAGCTCTTCCACGATGAGGCGGGCGATCGCGAGCTTCGACAGGCGCGGCAGGCGCCTGGCACGGTGATCGTCGAGCAGGGTCACTTCATTGTCGTCGGCGACCGCGGCCAGAGCGATGAAGATGGCTGGGACGTCTTGCCACTGGCCAAGCCCGCGCTACAATCGATCAGTCTCCTTGGAGTTCGCGCCATGCAACTCACCGCTGTTCTGATTCCCGCTGAAGAGGGCGGCTATATTGCCCTGAATCCTGAGACAGGCACTACCACCCAAGGAGAGTCCATCCAGGAAGCGCTGGCCAATCTTCAAGAGGCTGTAGAGTTGTATCTGGAGGAGTTTCCTGTTCGTTCCTTCGGCAAGTCCTTCTTGACCACGTTCGAAGTGACGGCTCGTGTCGCCTAGCCTTTCCGGGATCTCGGGTGATGAGGCGGTGCGTGCGTTGGAAAAACTTGGCTTCGCCCGTATCCGCCAGAAAGGCAGTCACGTAGTCATGCGTCGTGGATCGGTTGGGTGCGTTGTGCCGCTCCATCGTGAACTCAAGGTCGGCACGCTTTCTGGCATCCTCAAGCAAGCTGGTATCACGACCGATGAATTCTCGGGTGTCCTGTAGGCCGCGCCGGCGAAATCGAACTCCAGTTCGCCTGACTTAACCTCGCACCGCCGGTCTGGCCGCTGTCCCGCCCGTCGCAGCAGAAGCACCTACGCGTCGCGCGGCACGCGGCGGCCAAGCTCTTCCACGATGAGGCGGGCGATCGCGAGCTTCGACAGGCGCGGCAGGCGCCTGGCGCCGTGATCGTCGAGGATCGTCACCTCGTTCTCCTCACTCCCGAACGCATCCTGCGCCCGGTTGGCGACGAGCATCGGCAGCTTCTTGCGCTTGCGCTTTTCCTCACCCAGCCGCTCGACGTCCTGACTCTCTGCGGCAAAGCCCACGCAGAACGGTGGGTTGGCGAGCGCGGCGACGGTCGCGAGAATGTCGACGGTCGGCTTGAGCGCAATCGTCAGGGCGTCGTTCGATTTCTTCACCTTCTGCTCGTGGACGGTGGCCGGCGTGTAGTCGGCGACCGCGGCTACGGCGATGAAGACGTCGTACTCGCGCACGCGGCCGAGCACGGCTTCCGCCATCTGCGCCGCTGAAACGACATTCACGCGCGTCACCCCCCACGGCGTGGGCAGGTCGGTGCGTCCGGCCACCAGCAGCACCTCCGCACCGGCTTCGGCGGCGGCCTGCGCGAGCGCGAAGCCCATCTTCCCCGAGCTCGAATTGGTGATCCCGCGCACCGGGTCGATCGCCTCGAAGGTGGGTCCGGCGGTGAGCAGCACGCGCTTGCCGGCGAGGACCTTGGGCTGGCTCGCGGCGACGACGGCGGCGAAGAGGTCGGCGGGTTCCAGCATTCGTCCTTCGCCGTTTTCCTTGCAGGCGAGCTCGCCGGTGTCGGGGCCGAGGATGGCGACGCCGTCGGCACGCAGTTGCGCGACGTTGCGCTGGGTGGCGGCATTCGCCCACATTTGCCGGTTCATGGCAGGAGCCACCAGCAAAGGGCATTCCCGCGCGAGGCAAAGTGTGGAGAGGAGATCGTCGGCGCGACCGTGCGCGAGCTTGGCGAGGAAGTCTGCACTCGCCGGGGCGACGACGATGGCATCGGCGCCGCGCGAGACGTCGATGTGTCCCATCGCGTTGCTCGTCCCCGCGTGCCACAGGTCGGTCACGACCGGGCGGCCGGAGAGTGCCTGGAAGGTCGTCGCGGTGACGAAGTGGGTGGCCGCCTCGGTCATGACGACGTCGACGGTGATCCCGGCCTTCACGAAGAGTCGCGTGAGTTCGCAGCTCTTGTAGGCGGCGATGCCGCCGGTGACGCCGAGCACGATGCGGGCGGGGCGAGCGGTGGAGCCGCTGTCGACAGGGGGCATGGTGGGTGGCTGCGGAGAGGGTGCGCTCGTGTCGCGACCAAGTTTACACGCCGCGTCGCAAGTATCCCGACCTGCCGCGCGAACCGGCGACCGTCGATCGTGCAGAGTGAGTCGCTGCGTCGGCCGTTCGACGTATGCAGGCGTTGCCGCGCGAACCCTACACTGGGCATGGACCTGGGACCCCACTGCGAGCGCCGATGATTCCACCGATTTCCGACGCTGCCGCGGCAGCGTCCTTAGCACATCGGCGCCCTGGCGAACGATCCATCGCGGGCGGGCCGGGCGCAATCGCCGTGTCGCGCTAGTATGATTGAGCTTCTCCGGTATCAGCGCGAGGATGGTCGCGAACCATTCGGCGATTGGCTGAAAGCCGTGCGGGACAAGACAGCGCAGGCCAGGATCCGCGTTCGATTGCGACAGGTGGAGTCCGGGAATTTTGGGGACGGCGAGCCAAGCACCTCTGGTCGATATGGAAGCAAAGTCAGGCATGAGAGTCATCACGGGTGCGGTGTCACATCACGAGCGCGAGGTGGTCGAATTGCGCGCGGATCGCAAGCTCGCTACCGAGTACCTCAAGGCGGCAATGGAATCGCTGGCCGACCCGAATGAGCGTGCCGCTGGCTTGCTGGCCCTGCGCGCCGTGGCTGAGGCGTATGGTGGTCTTGACGTCGTCGCAGCCGAGGCGGGTATCCGCCGCGAAACGCTCCATCGGACGCTGTCACCACGTGGCAACCCGACGCTCAAGACGCTCCTCGCCGTCTTGAAGGTCGTGGGATTGCGACTCTCCGTCGAAGAAGATCGCCACCCGCGCTACGGAACCTGAACGCAGGCGGAGTGCGGGCGTCACCCTGCCGGCGTATGCGAGGGACGTCGCGCCGGTTGCTGATTCGCCGATGGCGGCACCGCCTATTCTGCCGATGCAGGGCTCAGCATGCGCGACCAGGCCCGCAAACGACTTGCGACCCGTATCACGGGACGGGTCGAGCAAAGGCTCAAGACGGCCGCCGGTCTCATTGGCGCGACCGTGAACCCGTTGTTCGGCTCGTCCCTGCCTCGCCCGTTCGGCCGATGTAGGGCGCGCGCCCCGCGGCCCTACACTCGATCCCGAGTGCTCGTTCGACGTTTTCCGACTCGGGAGGTCGTGACCATGCTGCATGCAATGTGTGACGCTTCGATTTCCGTCGTACCGTCGAAGGAAATGAGCGACCACGAACGCCCGCGCGAGCGCCTCCTCGCGCGCGGGCCTTCGGCGCTCACCGACGCCGAGCTCCTCGCGGTCATGCTGGGAACGGGCTTTGCCGGGTGTTCGGCGATGGACCTCGCCCGGCGGGCGCTGGAGCGCGCCGGGAGCACCGCCGGACTCCTCGCGTCAGGAGCTGCCGAACTGCGGCACCTGCGCGGTTTTGGGCCGGCGCGCACGGCGCGGCTCGTGGCCACACTGGAGCTCGTCCGCCGGGGCCTCCTCGAAGAGGCGGCGCAGCGCGACGTGCTGACCTCTCCCGAGGCGGTGCGCGACTACCTGCGGCTGTCGCTGTCCACCCTCCCGTACGAGGTCTTCCTCGGCCTCTTCCTCGACAGCCAGAATCGCCTGCTCGCCGCGCGCGAGCTCTTCCGCGGCACGCTCGCGCAGACCTCCGTCTATCCGCGGGAGGTGGTGAAGGCGGCGCTTGCCGCGAACGCGGCCGGGGTCATCTTCGCGCACAACCATCCCAGCGGCGTGGCCGAGCCGTCGCGCGCCGACGAACTCCTCACCACGTCGCTCAAGAGCGCACTGGCGCTCGTCGATATCCGCACGCTCGATCACTTCGTGGTGGCGGGCACGCGCGTCGTGTCCTTCGCGGAACGGGGGTTGCTGTGACGCGGGAGTAAGTGCCCGTCGGTAACAAGGGTGCGACGAGCCATGTCCCATTCAATGCGCGGGTATCGAGCGGGGCGACGCTCGGCAAATTCGTCACCACATCGCGAGTTGTCGGACCGCGGCTCGCCGTCGAGGGACAACGTCGGACGCCATGGGACCCGGTTGCAGGCGGGTTGGACATCGTCATTTGCACAGCGCCCCGCATGTACATATACTGTCCATGTACATAGCGCCTCGGAGATCAGCCATGGCAACGGCGGTGCAACGAATCGTGGTTCAGGCGACGGCACAGGACAAGAAGGCGATCACGGCGAAAGCCAAGCGGCTCGGGCTGCCGGTGTCGGAGTTGATGCGCCGCGGCGCGTTCGCGTACCAGCCGGGCGAGGCCGATGAAGATCTCGGTGTGCTCGCCGACGCCGCCAAGGCGGCGGCGGATCGGGCCGGCGCCGCGATCGACGACGCGTTGGCGTTCGTCGAGACGAGCAACGCACGGATTGCGGCCATGGAAGCGAGCGCGGCAGAGTCGCGTGCCCGCAAGGCGCGGTGATGAGCGTAGCCGACCGGGTGTGGGCGGCGCTCACCGCCATCATCAAACTGGAGGATCGAGTGAACGCGCAAGCGGAGGCCATGAAGGCTCAGCAGCAGCGTATCGAGGATCTCACAGGTCGCGTCATCCGCCTCGAGACACAACTAGAACTGCTGATGGCGGCTGCGCTCGTCAGGAAGATCGGCGGGCCGCGCATCTGACCCGGTGATGTGTCGACGGCGCGGAATCGCTCTCGCGACCCGCATGCCTCCGGAGTCCGGCTCGTCCGAGAATCCGTCATCCGATTCCCTCGAACGTGCGGTGGAAGAACACCGTACCGCTCGCCCCGCACCGTAGCCTCGGACGGTGATCTCGCGCGGGTGCGTGCCCACCCGCCACGAACCGGAACCTCGTTCCTTACCGCCCGGTACTCCCAAATCCCCCGGCGCCACGTTCGCTCGCGTCGAACGTGTCGACGACACGGAACGTGGCCTGCACGACCGGCACGATGACGAGCTGCGCGAGGCGCTCCAGCGGGTTGAGCGCGAACGTCTCGGTCCCGCGATTCCAGCAGCTCACCATGAGTGGCCCCTGGTAGTCGGAATCGATGAGACCGACGAGATTGCCGAGCACGATGCCGTGCTTGTGACCGAGGCCCGAGCGCGGCAGGATCAGCGCGGCAAAGCCGGGATCGGCGATGTGGATCGCGATGCCGGTGGGGATGAGTTCGGTGGCGCCCGGTGCGATGGTGAGCGTCGCGTCGATGCACGCGCGCAGGTCCATGCCGGCCGAGCCGGCGGTGGCGTATGCGGGCAGGTGTGCGCGGATGCGTTCGTCGAGGATGCGCAGGTCGATGGTGGGCATGGAGTGGGGGAGTGGCGGGCCGTCGCGCACGGTCGTTGGCGACCTTTCCGAGGCATTGTAGTCGGACGCGGCGAGCGCCGGGCTTGAGACCGGCCCAAGCGGCGATTCGCTCGATGCCGGCGCAAGGAAAGTCGCGCATTCGCTGGAAATCCAGACGCGCAATTCACGCAGCGTTACAATCGCGACCGAGGCGAAGGAGGCCCCTGCCATGAGCGACATCAAAGCAATTGAACGCGAGATCGAACGCCTTGATGATAAGGCGTTCGCCGCATTTCGTGATTGGTTCATCGAATACGATAACGCGCGGTGGGATCAGCAAATCGAGGCTGATGCTTCCGCGGGACGACTCGATCTCCTGATCGAGGGGGCGCTCGCCGAGCATCATGCGGGGAAGACCAGACTCGTTTGAAGCATTCGGCATCATCGCAATTTTGGGTCCAATACCGCGCATTGCCTCCGGAGGTCCGTGACGTTGCCGACAAGTGTTTTCGGCTATTGAAGGCCGACTCATTTCACCCGTCCCTTCACTTCAAGAAGCTCGGCAGAGTGTGGTCCGTGCGGGTTGGCCTGCACTACCGTGCGCTTGCGGTCGAGGTCGAAGGCGGATATCTGTGGGTGTGGATTGGCAGCCACGCGCAGTACGACAAGATGCATGCATGACCGCGCCGTCGATCGGCGACCCACACCCGAGGAGGAAGGATTGCCTGCGGCGCCTTGGATGTGCCATAATCACCGGCTTTCTGCGGTCTTGCGGCCGGTCCGGCGATCTTCCCGGTCCGCGGCTCCCTTGGGGAGTCCGCCGCGCAAGCCGAAAGCCACACCCCGATACGAAGGAGCGAGCGATGGCTCGAGTCTGTCAAGTGACCGGAAAGGCCCCGATGGTTGGCCACCACGTTTCACACGCCAACAACAAGACCAAGCGGCGTTTCCTCCCCAACCTGCAGCGGCGTCGCTTCTGGGTGGAGAGCGAGAGCCGTTGGGTGAGCCTGCGCCTCACCACGAACGCGCTGCGCACGATCGACAAGAACGGTATCGACTCGGTGCTCGCCGACCTGCGCGCCCGGGGCGAGGCGATCTAGAGGAGCACGGACATGCGCGAAAAGATCAAGCTCGAATCGACCGCCGGCACCGGGCACTTCTACACGACCGACAAGAACAAGAAGAACACGCCGGAGAAGATCGAGATCAAGAAATTCGATCCCGTCGCCCGCAAGCACGTGATCTACAAGGAAACGAAGCTCAAGTAACGGCTCGCGCCGTACACCGGGAGCACGTCGATCAGGGGCCGCGCAAGCGGCCCCTGGCGTTCATCGCGTGGAAGCGCACAGGTTGATGAGGTCGCGGTCGGCTTCCAATCAGCGATGCCGACGCGTCTCCCTGGCGGGAGAGGCACCGAAGTAGATCACGAGCGAATGAGCGGCAGCACTCGAATTCGTGTGCGAGCGGCATCGATCGTAACGAGCGCGCCGCGATCGAGGTCTGCCTCGACCTGACGCAACGCAGTCGTTACCGCAACACCCATTGCTTGCGGTCGCACATCGGTGGCTCGGAGTTGGACCACGCTCGGACCTGCACGCGCGCCTGCGGCGAGAATGGCACCGAAATCGAGGTCGTGCGTCAGCACAACGTAGCCGTTTGCCACCGCATGCGCGACGATGTCGTTGTCCGATGCAGTGCTCACTCCGACGTCAGACCAATGGGTCGCCTCGAATCCGGCGTTGCGCAGTACCGCAATCCATCGGGGTGACAGGTTCATGTCGACCAGCACTTTCATGTGCCGCCGAGCAGCACCTCACGCTCCTCTGCTCGCCAGGCGGCATACCGAAGGGCTTGCGTTATGTCCTCCGGCTCGAGGTATGGGTAGTCGGAAAGCAGATCGTCGACCGGTTGGCCTGCCGCAATCTGGCCCACGATCATTCCGACGGTCACACGCATGCCGCGCACGCAAGGCTTGCCCCCCATCACTGCCGGGTTCTGTGTGATGCGATCCAATCGCTCCATGTCCCTTCGCCTCATCGAGGGGCCCGCGACTCAGGTCGTGATCGCCCGCCCAGGTGCTTGACTATAGAGCAATTCTGTCCTGGGCAAAGGCGCTTCTGGCCGGGTTGCCGCCGCGCGGGCGCGCCGGCGGCCGATCAGGCATACCGCCGCAACTGGTGCGAGAACGCGGCGAGCGGGGCGATCCCTGAGGCTTCGGCGCGATGGCACCAGTCTTGCAGCCTCGCGAGGAGCTGCTCGGACGACTCGGTCGAGCGCTCCCAAAGCGATGCGAGTTCCTGGCGCATCGCATAGATCGTGGCGATGGCCTTGCTCTTGCCCACTGCCGCCGTGAGCTCGGCGCGATCGGCGTCGGTGAGCGATGCGGGGTCGGTGAGCAGGAAACGCTTCATCCGTCGTGGGCTCGGCAAGTCGAGGCTGCCGGCGCGTGACCTGAGATGCGCGAGTTCGGCGGCACACGCGGCCTTGAGCGAGTGCGCGTAGTTCGTCGCGACGTGATAGCGATGCGTGATCACCGCCTGCAGCGTGCCGAGGTCGGCGACCGCCTTGGAGCGGGTGAAGCGAACCTGGGGCGCGACCTTGCGCACGGTGGCGAGCTTCACGGTGGCGAGGCTGCGGATGTACAGCCAGCCGATATCGAACTCGTACCACTGCGACGACAGCTTGGCCGACGTGCCGTAGGCGTGATGGTTGTTGTGCAGCTCCTCGCCGCCGATGATGATTCCCCACGGCACGATGTTGGTCGAGGTGTCGGCGGAGGCGAAGTTGCGATAGCCCCAGTAATGGCCGATGCCGTTGATGATGCCCGCGGCAGTGACCGGAATCCAGAGCATCTGCACCGCCCAGATGGTCAGTCCGATCGGCCCGAAGAGCGCGAGGTCGATCGCGAGCATCAGGATGACGCCCCATCCCGAGTGGCGCGTGTAGACGTTGCGCTCGATCCAGTCGTCGGGCACGCCGTGCCCGTAGCGGGCGAGGGTTTCCTGGTTCTTGGCCTCCATCCGGTACAACTCGGAGCCGCGCAGCAGCACGGTCCGGATGCCGCGGGTCTGCGGGCTGTGCGGGTCGTCGGCAGTCTCCACCTTGGCGTGGTGCTTGCGATGGATCGCCACCCATTCCTTGGTGACCATGCCGGTCGTGAGCCACAGCCAGAAGCGGAAGAAATGACTCACGATCGGATGCAGGTCGAGCGCCCGGTGCGCCTGCGCGCGGTGCAGGAAGATCGTCACCGACGCGATGGTGATATGCGTCAGGACGAGGGTAACCACGAGATAGCCCCACCACGGCAGGTCGAGAAGGCCATGCGCGGCGAAAGCGAGAAAATCGTAAGTCATTGAAAACCTTGTGTTGTTGCCGGAGCGCGAGGCTGCGGCGGTCGGGGAGGGATTCTACCTTACCGGTCAATTGCGCAATCGACGATCCGGTGGAAGGCTGGCCTCGGCGGGTGGCGTTGCCACGGCCGGGGAGTTCGGCGCCACGCCATCGGTGGCGGTGTACTGGATCTCGCGCCGCTGCCGCGCGATGGCGACGCCTTCGCTTGCGAACTTCGCGAGGATGCGACGGTGGACGTTGCTGCGAATCGCCTGGCTGCCGACGGGGCCTCCCGAAATCCACAGCACGAGTTCGAGGTCGACGCCGTTCTCGGACAATCCGTTGACGAAAGCCGTGGGCGCGTCGCTGCCGCCCAGAATGCGCGGCTCGCCGGTAGTTGCTTCGACCATGAGCGCGAGTGCGCGCTCGACGTCGGCCTCGTAGGCCACGCGCACGGTCGATGCGACGCGGACGTTGTGCGAGGCGTGCGAATGGTTGAGCACGGTGGTGCTGATGAGCGTCTCGTTGGGGACGAGCGCCTCGACGCCGTCGAGGCTGCGCAGCACGACGTAGCGCGAGGTGACCTTGGCCACGCGTCCCTGGCGGCCGTCGACGGTGATCATGTCGCCCAGGCGGATCGACTTGTCGACGAGGATAGTGAAGCCGGCGATGTAGTTGGCGGCGAATTTCTGCAACCCCAAGCCGACGCCGACGCCCAGCGCGCCGCCGAAGACCGTGAGCAGCGTCAAGTCGAAGCCGATCGCCTCCAGCGCGATCAGCACGCCGACGGTGAGCAGCAGCGCGCGCACCAGGCGCACCAGGACGGCGCGCGCATTGTTGTCGAGCGGCGCGGCATTGGCGAGCCGTTGCTCGACGAGGCCCGACAGCCAGAGCGTGATCACCAGGGTCACGAGGACCGCGGCGGCGCCCTTGAGGATCGCCAGCAGCGACACGCCGCCCTTGCCGATCGGGATCTGCATGTCGTCGAGTTCGGTCGCGATGAGCGGCAGCACGCCGACGAAGTAGAGGATCACGAGGAGCCAGATCGCAAAGGCGATCGCGCGCTCCGATGTCTTGAGCCACGTTGCCTGCGCAAAGAAGCGCCGCATGACGTACAGCAGCATGCGGATCACCGCGAGCGCGATGAGGAGCGGCACCGCGATGTCGATGAAGAACGGCCGGCCACCCGTCACCCCCTGGAAGATCGGTCGCAGGATCGCGAGCAGCACGAGGCCGACGAGCGAGAAGGTGATGCGTCCGACGCTGCCCGACAGCCGCGGGTGCAGCTTGCCGCGACGCGGATCGCTGCGCTGGCGTGCGCGGGCGCGCTTCTCGAGCGCGCGATCGATGAACCAGGCGAGGGCGAGGCAGGCGACGACGAGGCCGAGTTCCAGCCAGTAGCGCGGATTGGCGAGCGCGTTCTCGAGGCGGGAGAAGTCGATGGGGGCGAGCATGGGATCGAGGCGGTCGGCGCGGCGGATGCGGTTTCAGGTGCGGCGTTCGAGGATGGTCGCGAAGAAGCCGTCGCAGCCGTGCAGGTGCGGCAGAACCTTGAGCGCGCGCCCGGTGTCGAGCGCAATGTTCGCACGCGCGAGGTCGGCGGCGACGTCACCCTGCGCAAACGACGGGTGCGCCGCGAGAAAGCCGGCGACGACGTCCTCGTTCTCGTCGGGCAGCACGCTGCACGTCGCGTAGACGAGGCGCCCGCCGGGCTTGACGAGCGTTGCTGCCGCGGCGAGGATCGCCGCCTGCTTCGCGGCGAGCTCGGCCACCGCGCTCTCCGGCTGGCGCCACTTCAGGTCGGGATTGCGGCGCAGCGTGCCGAAGCCGGTACACGGCGCATCGACCAGCACGCGGTCGATCTTGCCGGCGAGCCGCTTCACCTTCACGTCGCGCTCGTGCGCGAGCACCTGCGGATGCACGTTCGAAAGCCCCGAGCGAACGAGCCGCGGCGTGAGCTTGGCCAGACGCTCGGCGGCGACGTCGAAGGCGTACAGGCGTCCCTGCCCGCGCATGAGCGAGCCCAGGAGCAGCGTCTTGCCGCCGGCGCCCGCGCAGAAATCGACCACCATGTCGCTGCGCCGGGGGGCGACCGCGTAGCCGACGAGCTGGCTGCCTTCGTCCTGCACTTCGAGACGGCCGTCGGCGAGCCACGGATGCCGCGCCAGCGAGGGCCGGCCGGTCACCCGGATGCCGAGCGGCGAGAACGGCGTGGCGGTGGCGGCGAGGCCATCGGCGACGAGTGCCGCCAACGCTGCTTCGCGCGTCGTCTTCATGACGTTCACGCGCAGGTCGAACGGCGCCGGATCCTGCCAGGCGCGAGCGAGTGCGGCACGGGTGTCTTCGCCGTAGGCGGTCCCCAGCCGGTCCCAGAGCCAGTCCGGCACGTCGTGCGCGACGGCGGGGGGCAGCGCATCGTGCAGGCGTGACTTGAAGGCGCGCGCCCAGACGTCGTCGGCGGCGTTGAGCGCGGGGGCGAGGTCGCGCAGCGAACGCCCCATCTCGCGCAGGACGACGGCGAGGGCGAGGCGGCGCGGATCGTCGGTCCCGGCGAGCGCTTCCAGAGAACGCTTGCGGCGCAGGTACGCGAAGCTGCCGTCGGCGATGAACGCGCGATCGCGCGCACCCAGTTCGCGGCGCGTGCGAAAGAAGGTCGACAGGCCGCTGTCGGCAGGGGTTGCGAAGCGCCGCACCTCGGCGATCGCGGCCGCCAGGGCGGCGATCTCGCTTGCTCGCACGGTCATGGCGTCATGGTGGGGAAGGTCTCGCCGGGGCGCGGCGCCGCGAGGGGATTGACCGGCGCCTGTGCCTCCGCCTGTGGCGTTTCGAAGAGCGGCGGCAGCGCCAGTTCGTCGCGGCCGACGGCGGCCGGGTCGTCGTCGACCCGGATCGAATCGAGCAGCACTTCGATCGTGCCGCGCTCGGTGTGCGCGAGGCGGAACTTCACGGGAATGAAACGCAGCGACGGTGCGAGCCACACGTAAGCATCGGTCTTGCCGTCGGCGCTGCGCCGATGCCAGCGCTCGGCGGTGAGGGTGCCGTGCGGCCAGCTGATCTCGTCGGTGCCCTCGCGCGTCATCGTGTAATTGGTGAGCCGGCGCGGCGTTGCCACGGCAACGGTCACCGAATCGCTGGTCGGCGGCGTGAAGTAGTACTGCCACATGAGCGAGAGCGGATCGAAGGTGGGCTCGATGAGCGGTTCGATGCCGTCGCGCAGCGTGATGATGCCCGCCTTGCGATCGAAGGCGGCGAACTCGACGCGGTCGGTGCCGCCCCGCTCGACGCGCAGGAGATCGGGCTTCAAGCCCTCGGCGGTGATCGAGCCGGTGCTCTCGAGCTTGCCCTGGCCGCGCAGCACGAGGGCGGCGAGGCCGCGCGCCGCACCCAGCGTGGCGATCCGGTAGCGTCCGTCGCGGTGCTCGAAGCGGTAGACCGCCTCGCCGATCTCGAAGCCTTGCGTGCCCCAGAACACCTTGTAGGCGAGGTCCACCCGCGGCGGCAGCGTCTTCGGCGGGGCGATGCTCGAGGCGGCAGGTTCGGCCGGCGCTGCCTCGGCGGTCGCGGGTGCCGCCTCTGCGGCGGCTGCGGGGGCCGTTGGCTCGCCAGTCGGCGGGGATGGCGGCGCTACATCGGGTTCGGGCAGCGCCACGGGCGCGGGGCTCGCAACGGTGGCAACGCGGCGCGAGGTGGGCTTCGGTCGGGCCGTCGGCTTGGGCGCGGGTTCGGGCGTGGCCGCGACCGGCGCCGGCGGTGGCGGCAGTTCGGTGAGCGTGGCCTTGAGCGGTACCGCGTCGTCGGTTGTGGTGAACGACACCGGCCACAGCGATACGGTGAGGTGCAGCGCGAGCGAGGCCACGAGCGCGACCGCCAGCAGGCGCCGCGCGCGTCGGGGGCGCGGGGTTACGCTCGCCGGCCTCGGTGGCGAACGGCGCTGCGCGGCGGGGAGCGGCGCTTGGGTGGACACCCGCGCATCGTCAGGCATCGGGAGCAAAGAGGGTCGAGTCGGCAGGCTTGCGGTCCGTCGTCAGATGGACCCGCTTGCCAACGATCGCAAGCCGCCCGCTGCAATACCACGCCACGGCTCTGGGCAGCAGCACGTGCTCGGCGACGAGCACCCGCGCGGCGAGGCTTGCCTCGTCGTCGTCGTCGTGGACCGGCACCGCCGCCTGGGCGACGATCGGGCCGACATCGACATCGGGGGTCACGAAGTGCACCGTGCAGCCGTGCACCCGCACGCCTTCGGCCAGGGCGCGCCGGTGCGTGTGCAGGCCGGGAAAGGAGGGCAGCAGCGACGGGTGGATGTTGAGCATCCGCCCGGCGAAGCGGCCGATGAATGCGGCACCCAGCACGCGCATGAAACCGGCGAGGACGACGAGATCGGGCGCGTCGCTGGCGAGCGCGTCGCCGAGCGCGGCGTCGAAGGCGTCGCGCTGCGCGTAATCGTGGTGATCGACGACTCCGGTGGGCACGCCGTGCCCGGCGGCGATGGCGAGTCCGCCCGCGTGCGGCCGATTGGCGAGCACGCGTACGATGCGCCCGCCACCGAGCGCGCCGCGCGCTTGCGCGGCGAGGAGCGCGGCGAGGTTGGAGCCGCGGCCGGAAATGAGGACGGTGATGCGCGTCGACATGGTGGGGGGTTGCAATGGGCGCGGTCGGTGGCAGGGTCCGTGCAGCGACGGGGGGCAGGTCCGGTGGCTGATGCCGCGCGCCAGGTCCCGCCCGGTCCCTGGCGCTAGACGACGACCGCCGGCGGCTGGCCAGGCGGCAACGCCGCGACCTCACCGATGCGCCGCGCCGTCTCGCCGTGCGCGGCCAGCGTCGCGATCGCGCGCTCGGCGTCGCCCGCGGCAACCGCCACCACGAGGCCGATGCCGCAGTTGAAGACGCGGTGCATCTCGGCGTCGGTCACGTTGCCGTGCTGCTGCAGCCAGTCGAAGATCGCCGGGCGCGGCCACGCCGCTCGCGTGAGTCGCGCCTGCAGGCCGGCGGGCAGCATGCGCGGCACGTTCTCGACGAGGCCGCCGCCGGTGATGTGGGCCATGCCCTTCACCGGCACCACGGCGAGGGTCGCGAGCATCGGCTTCACGTAGATGCGCGTCGGCGCGAGCAGGGCGTCAACGAGCGTACCGGCGCCGAAGGTTGCCGTCAGCGGCTCGCCGCTCGCGGCGAGAATGCGGCGCACGAGCGAGTAGCCGTTCGAGTGCGGCCCCGACGAGGCAAGACCCAGGAGAACGTCGCCGGCAGCGATGGTGCGGCCGTCGATCACCTGCGACTTCTCGACCACGCCCACCGCAAAGCCGGCGAGGTCGTACTCGCCTGCGGGATACATGCCCGGCATCTCGGCGGTCTCGCCGCCGATGAGCGCGCAACCGGCTTGTTCGCAGCCGGCGGCGATCCCCTGTACCACGGTCGCCGCGACGTCGACGTCGAGCTTGCCGCAGGCGTAGTAGTCGAGAAAGAAGAGCGGCTCGGCACCCTGCACCAGGATGTCGTTGACGCTCATGGCGACGAGATCGATGCCGATGCTGTCGTGGCGGCCGGCCTGCTGCGCCAGCATGAGCTTGGTGCCGACGCCGTCCGTACTCGCCACCAGGACCGGTTCGCGGAAGCGCTTGCCGATCTCGATCAAACCACCGAAGCCGCCGATTCCGGCCAGGACCTCGGGGCGCAGCGTGCGCCGGGCAAAGGGTTTGATCCGCTCGACGAGCGCGTCGCCCGCGTCGATGTCGACGCCGGCGTCGCGATAGGAGAGGGATGGAGCGGCGGCGGGGGGCCGGGTGGACATGGCGGCGATCTCGCTGATGGGGAAACGCACACCGGGCGAACCTTTTACAATTCGCCATTGACGCGCCGACCGACGCGCTGCGCGCTATCGCCAAATTCTACCGGAAATGACCCCCGCGCACCCTTCCGAGCCGCCACCGGCAGCGGAGGTAACCGTTGTCGTGACGCCGGCCGCCGAGTCGCCCGCGGCGGCGCGGCGCGCGTTGACGCTGCGCAATTACCTGTGGATCGCCGGTGCCGCGGTGGTCCTGGTCCTTGGCCTGCGCTACCTGGGGCCGGTGCTGACGCCCTTCCTGATCGGCGCGATCCTCGCCTACCTCGGCAAGCCGCTGGTGCACTGGGCGGCTGGTCGCGGCATCGCGCGGGCGCTGTCGACCACCGTCGTGGTGCTGCTCTTCGGCGTGGCGCTCTTCGCGCTCTTTCTCGTGCTCGTTCCACTCGTGCAGTCCGAGATCGCGCTGGCGGCGCGGCGCATCCCCGACCTCTTCGGTCAGGCCGTCACCCGGCTCTCGCCCTGGCTCGAGGCGCAGTTCGGCATCCAGCTCGCCTTCGACTTCGCGTCGCTGCGCACGCTCATCGCCGAGAACATGAACGAGGCGCGCGATCTGTCCCTCCAATTGCTCTCCGGCCTCAAGACCGGCGGCTTGATCGTGGTGTCGGTCCTCGTCAACCTGGCGCTCATCCCGGTGGTGATGTTCTACGTCCTGCGCGATTGGGAGATGATCGGCGAGCGCCTGTACGCGCTGGTGCCCCGGCGCTGGCTCGCCAAGACGCGCACCATCGTCGGTGACATCGACGAGGTGCTCGCCGAGTTCCTGCGCGGGCAGCTCATGGTGATGGGCGTGCTCGCGATCTACTACGCGATCGCGCTGACCGTCGTCGGCCTCGAGCGCGGGGTCGCGATCGGCGTCCTCACCGGGCTCCTGGTCTTCATTCCCTACGTCGGCTTCGGGCTGGGCCTCACGCTCGGCGTGCTGGCGGCGCTCCTGCAGTGGAGCGGCTGGCCGGGGTTCGCCGCGGTGCTCGCGGTGTACGGCGTCGGCCAACTCGTGGAGAACTACATCCTCGTTCCGTACCTCGTCGGCGACCGGATCGGCTTGCACCCGCTCGCGGTGATCTTCGCGCTGCTGGCCTTCGGGCAACTCTTCGGCTTTGCCGGCGTCCTGCTCGCGCTGCCCGCGTCGGCGGCGCTGCTGGTCGGCCTGCGGCACCTGCGCGGTGCGTACGTCGTGTCGCCCGTCTACGGCAACGAGCATTGATGTTCGACGACCCCCACGCTCGCTTCGCTCGCTGCCCCCAAAGGGGGCGTTGTCAGCGGCTTGGGGCGGCCCGGCGCCGCTGACGATGAACGACCCCCACGCTCGCTTCGCTCGCTGCCCCCACAGGGGGCGTTGTCAGCGGCTTGGGGCGGCCCGGCGCCGCTGACGATGGAGCAACTCGTCTTCGAACTCGGTGTTCCCGAGCCACCGGCCTTCACGAATTTCGCGGTCGGCCGCAATGGCGAAGCCGTGGCGGCGTTGCGCCGTCTCGCGGCGGGTGGCGAGGCGCCGCCGGTCGTCCTGCTCTGGGGCGCCCCCGGCGCCGGTTGCTCGCATCTGCTGCAGGCGACGGTGGCCGCCGCATCCGGGCGGACGGCGATCTATTGTGCGAGTCCGGCGAGCGCCCCGGGCGAGCCTCCGGACGTCGCGGCTCTGGTGGCGGTCGATGACGTTGGAACCGCCGATGCCGCGGCCCAGCAGGCGCTCTTCACGCTCTTCAATCGCCTCGCCGATTCCGGTGGGACCCTCGTCGCCGCGGCGGGGGCGCCACCCGCCCGGCTCCCCCTGCGCGACGACCTCCGCTCGCGGCTCGGGTCCGGCCTCGTCTACGAGATCGTCCCCCTCCAGGACGAGGAGAAGCCGGCCGCACTCGCCGCCTACGCGCGAGCCCGCGGCATGCGCCTGGAGGACGACGTGATCGCCTATCTCCTCACGCACGGCCGGCGCGACATGCCGTCGCTGCTGGCGGCCCTGGCAGCGCTCGACCGGCTGTCGCTCGCGGCCCAACGCCCGGTCACCGTGGCGCTGCTGCGAACGTGGCTGCAGCGTACGCTCGCCGTCGACGCGCCACGGTGAGCGGCCGTACCGGACGCCGTCCGCTGCCCGTGGACAGTTGTCGCGTTCATGCATCAATTGGCCGCTGGGGGCGCGCCCACGGTACACGCCATTTGCTAGATCGTTGATTGGTCAGGTAAACTTTGAGGCTCGCTGATCGTCGAGCCGCGGCGTGCCCGCCGTGCTCGCGCAAGGGGTGTCAACCGGTACGATCGAGCGGCCGTTATGGGCAGGGACAGAACCCGCGAGTGGCAGGTTGCGTCGTTCAGGGGCGATGCCGCGAGTGAGGGCCATGTCTTCCTCCATAGCCAACCAGGATCGAATGTCATGAAGCAATTGATTGCGGTATTGGTCGCAGCGACGTTCAGCCTTGCGGCGCTCGCGCAGGGTGCTGCGCCAGGCACTGCATCGTCCGCGCCGGCAGCGTCGGCCTCAACCCCGGCACCTGCGAAGACCGAAGCCAAGAAGACCAAGAAGAAGAAATCGAAGAAGCAGCACTCGGGCGAAGCGAAAGCGCCCGCCGCAGCGCCCGCGAAGTAACCCGCTCCTCACCACCTCCATCACACGCAAAAGGAATCGACCATGAACAAGCTTCTCGTTGCCCTCCTCGTCGGCGCGTTCGCGACCGTCGCAGCGGCGCAATCGCCCGCCACCAAGGAAAAGCAGGCCGACGTCAAGGCCGCCACGCAAGCCGGTTCCGGCAGCTCCGCGTCGACCGCGGCGACCGCTGCTGAGCAGAAGGCCAACACGGCCGTGTCGAAGGAAACCGCCAAGATGAGCACGGCGGAAAAGAAGACCCTCGCCAAGGACGCGATGAAGACCGGCGCCAATCCCAACAACACCGGCGGCGTCAACGCCACTGCGGCCGAGCAGAAGGCCAACGTCGCCGAATCGAAGGGTAAGGCCAAGGCGAATGCGGAGCTCAAGACCAAGGCTGGCCAGAAGGAGCTCTCGAAGGATCTGCAGCAGCACTCGACGTCCGGCGGCAAGTAAATCCGGCTTCCGCTCGTTGAGGCAGGGCGCTTGCGCCCTGCCTCGTTTTTTTGGGTTCGCCCGGCACGGGCGCCCGCCTGGGGTGAGGTCGACGTGGACCAAGTCGAGGACGATGCCAGGCGTCCCGCGGTGACCGTCGCGGCCATCGTCGAGCGGGGCGGACGCTTCCTGCTCGTCGAGGAGGAGACCCCGGCGGGGCGTCGCCTCAACCAGCCGGCAGGGCACCTCGAATGCGGAGAGTCGCTGCCTGCCGCGGCGGCGCGCGAGACGCTCGAGGAGACCGCCTGGGCGGTCGTTCCCACCGGGCTCGTCGGGATCTACCGCTGGGATGCGCCCGACGACGGCACGACCTACGTCCGCTTCGCCTTCGTCGCCGAGGCTCGCAAGCACGATCCGGCGCGGCCGCTCGATACCGGCATCGTGCAGGCGCTGTGGCTCACCTACGAGGAACTCGTCGCGCGCCGTGCCGAGCACCGCTCGCCGCTCGTCCTCCGCTGCATCGATGACTATCGCGCCGGACAGTTGCTGCCGCTCGATCTCGTGATCGAGGCAAGTCCGCCATGAGCACGCGCGTGGTGGTGGGCATGTCGGGCGGCGTCGATTCGTCGGTGGCCGCGTGGCGCCTGAAGCAGCAGGGCTACGACGTCGTCGGTGTCTTCATGAAGAACTGGGAGGACGACGATACCGACGAGTACTGCACGTCGCGCGTCGATCTCGTCGACGCTGCCGCGGTATGCGACGTCATCGGCATCGAATTGACCGCCGTCAATTTCGCTGCCCTGTACCGCGAACGCGTCTTCGCGCAGTTCCTGCGCGAATACCGTGCGGGCCGAACGCCCAATCCCGACGTCCTGTGCAATAGCGAGATCAAGTTCGAGGCCTTCCTCGATCATGCGTTGCAGCTCGGCGCCGACCACGTGGCGACGGGGCACTACGCACGCGTGCGACGTGCTGCGGGCGACCCGGCACGCGTCGAATTGCTGAAGGCGATCGACACGGCGAAGGACCAGAGCTATTTCCTGCACCGGCTATCGCAGCGGCAACTGGCGCCCGTTCTGTTCCCGTTGGGTGAAATGACCAAGCGCGAGGTGCGCGCGATCGCCCGTCGCGAAGGCATCCCCACCTATGCGAAGAAGGACTCGACGGGGATCTGCTTCATCGGCGAGCGCCCGTTTCGCGATTTTCTTGCGCGCTACCTGCCACGCGCGCCGGGGCCGATGGTCACCGCGGAAGGCGTGATCGTCGGCGAGCACGAGGGGCTCGCGTATTACACGCTCGGCCAGCGCCAGGGACTTGGCATCGGCGGCACGCGTGGGGGTCATGCCGCGCCGTGGTTCGTCGCCCGCAAGGACATCGAGCGCAATGCCCTCGTCGTGGTGCAGGGACACGACCACCCGCTCCTGCATGCGCGCGAGCTGGTGACGGATGGGATGCACTGGATCGCCGGCGCAGCACCGGCGCTGCCGCTGCGTGCGGCGGCCAAGACGCGCTATCGGATGGCCGATGCGGGCTGCGTCCTGGACGCCGCGGGCGAAGGGGTGGTCGCGCGCTTCGATGCGCCGCAGTGGGCGCCGACGCCCGGCCAGTACCTCGTGGTCTACGACGGCGAGGTCTGTCTG
>JBDHRR010000199.1:0-3950 GCA_039807685.1 Burkholderiales bacterium | reverse complement strand
GTCGAGGAATGACGCCTTTGCAGGATTGACCGCCCCGGCGAAGGGCTCTTGCGCCCCCGCCACGGCGGCGCCCGCCATGCCGATCGACTTCATTCCGTAGCCGTTGGCGAAATAGCCATCCGTTGCCTGCGCGGCAAACGGTGTGCCGGCAATCAGTGCCGCCGCTGCAAGTCGTGTCTTCACTGGGCTCCCCTTCCGTGTGGTATCGGTGTCGCTCCTAGATGAACAGGCTCACGTCCGCGTCGCGCGCCATCGGCAGGAACGTCGCCGCGCCGACGTATTCTTTCACTTCGGGAATGAAATCGCCGGGGCGGTAGCCGAAGAGGTCGACCGTCATCTGGCAGCCGATGAGGTTGACGCCGGCTTCGAGGCAGAGTGAACGCAATTCGGCGATCGGCGCCACCCCCTTGTTGCGGATCGTCTTCCGCATCATCTTCGTCGCGAACGCCTCGTACGCGGGGATGATCGACTGGATCGCGTTGGGGATGTTCCAGCGGATCGACCGGAACCACTCGGGGCCCATCGGCATCTTCATCGGCATTGCGGGATTGCCGAGCGGGCTCACCTTGAGCTTGTGCAGATCCTTCTTCAGCAGTTCGAGCCCGTAGAAGGTGAAGAAGATCGACACGTCCCAGCCGAGCGCCGCGCCGGTCGAGGCGAGGATGAACGGGGGATAGGCCCAGTCGAGCGTGCCCTTGGTCGCGATGATGGTCATCGCCGGCGTCTTCGCGGCACGGATCTCGGCGAGCTTCGCATCGAGCCGCTCGTCGAGGATCGCGTCGATGCGCTCGGCGATCGCGCGATCGAGATCGACGTTCACCGCAGGGTTGCGTTCAAGTTGAGTGGCCATGGCGGACTCCGGCGGCACGGCAGGGTGCCGCGTTACTTCTTGCGCATGAGAAAGACGTACGTCTTGTTCTCTTCGGCGTGCGATAGCAGCGCGTGTCCCGTCTGCTTGGCGAACGCTTCCATGTCCTTCACCGAGCCGGGGTCGGTGGCGACGATCTTCAGCACCTGCCCCGAAGCGAGGTCGTTGAGCGCTTTCTTCGTCTTGAGAATCGGCAGCGGGCAGGAAAGGTTGCGCGCGTCCAGTTCCTTGTCGAAATCCACGGTGGTTCCTCTCTCTTTGTGATGGCGGCAGCCGGCAAGCACGTTGCTGCAACCCCAATACCCTCCTGCTACCGTGGGAAACAGCGTAGCACGTCCGCACTGTTTGGCGCCAATTGAAAATCAAGGAATCGACGGCTGCCGCCCGGGATCCGATGCTGCGGCCACCGGCGCCTGCACGCCTGCGGTGGTACATTCCATCGATCGCGAGTCGATCCCGACGTTGGCGTTCAGCCGCAAAGCGCTCGGGAGAAGGACACACCATGGCGAAATTGCGCATTGCGGTGGCCGGCGCTGGCCTCATCGGCCTGCGGCACCTGGAGGAGATCGCGGCGAGTGCCGACTGCACCATTGCCGGCATCGTCGATCCGGGGCCCAATGCCGCGGAAGTCGCGGCGCGCTACGGCGTGCCGTTGTACGCCACAGTCGGCGAGTGCCTCGCCACGCGGCCCGACGGCGTGATCGTCGCCACCCCCAACGCCCTGCACGTCGAGCAGGCATTGCAGTGCGTTGTCGCGCGCATTCCTGTGCTGGTGGAAAAGCCGCTTGCGCATACGGTGGAAGCGGGTGCCGCCCTCGTCGCCACCGCGGAGAAGGCGGGCGTGCCGATCCTCGTGGGCCACATGCGGCGGCACAGTCCGATCATGGATACCGCGATCGATGTGGTTCGCTCCGGCCGGCTCGGCAAGCTCGTCGCCGTGATGGGCAGTGCCGTCTTCTGCAAACCCGCCGTCGACGGCTATTTCGACGGCGCCAACGCGTGGCGACGGCATCCCGGCGGCGGTCCCATTCTCATCAACCTGATCCACGAGGTCGACGCGCTGCGCTCGCTCATGGGCGAGATCGTTGCGGTGCAGGCGCAGGCGTCCAATGCCACGCGTGGGTTCGAGGTCGAGGACACGGTCGCGATCACCCTCCGGTTTGCGGGCGGCGCGCTCGGCACCTTCATGCTCTCGGATACCGCCGCCTCCCCGCGCAGTTGGGAGCAGACGTCGCAGGAAAACAAGGCCTACGCGACCTACGGCGACGAGGATGCCTACGTCGTCATGGGCACGCACGGCTCGCTCGCCATTCCCACGATGCGCCTGCGCACCTACGCGAGCGATGCCGACCGCTCGTGGTTCAAGCCCTTCGTGTCGAGCGTGGTGCCGATGACCCGCGCCGATCCGCTGGCGCTGCAGATCGCGCACTTCGCCGACGTCATCCGCGGACGCGCGCAACCGCTCGTCACCGGTCGCGACGGCCTCATGAACCTGCGCGTGGTCGATGCCATCGCCCGCGCGGCGAAGGAAGGCGGCACGATCGAGATCGCGGCAGGCTGACCGCGCCACGCGTGGCCCCGGGCGCGCGCCGCGTTCCGAGGGGTCGCCGGCGCGTCAGTGGATCTCGGGATCGGGCGTGGCGCGATCGGCGCCTTCTTCCAGGAAGTCGAAGTCGCAGCCCTCGTTCGCCTGCGTCACGTGCGCGAGGTAGAGCGCGCCGAAGCCGCGCGTGTAGTGCGGGGGCGGCGGCGTCCACGCCGCGCGGCGGCGGGTGAGTTCGGCATCGTCGACGGCGAGGGTGAGCGTACGTGCCGCGACGTCGAGCGTGATGCGGTCGCCGTCGCGCACCAGCGCCAGCGGGCCGCCGACGTGCGACTCGGGCGCGACGTGCAGCACGCAGGCACCGTAGCTCGTGCCGCTCATGCGCGCATCCGAGATGCGCAGCATGTCGCGCACGCCCTGCTGCAGGAGCTTGCGCGGGATCGGCAGCTGCCCCCACTCGGGGAGCCCCGGCGCGCCCTGCGGCCCGGCGCCCTGGAGCACGAGCACGCTGTCCGCGGTGACCGGCAGCGCGGGATCGTCGATGCGCGCGGCCATGTCGTCGTAGTTGCGAAAGACGACCGCGGTTCCGGTGTGATGCGCGAAGCGCGGCTCCATCGCCGCCGGCTTCAGCACCGCGCCGTCGGGTGCGAGGTTGCCGCGCAGCACCGCGAGGCCGCTCCCCGCCACGAGCGGGCGCGCGCGCGGGCGGATGACGTCGTCGCGGTGGATCGGTGCGCCGTCGACGTTGGCGGCGAGCGTGTGACCGTTCACCGTCAGCGCCGATCCTTCGAGGAGATCGGGCAGCCGCGCGAGGAGGCCGCGCAGACCTCCCGCGTAGTAGAAATCCTCCATGAGGAAGGCCCCGGACGGTCGCACGTCGGCGAGCACCGGCGTGCGCCGCGCGAGCGCATCGAAACGATCGAGGTCGAGCGCGACCCCGGCGCGGCGGGCGATGGCGATGAGGTGGACGATCGCGTTCGTCGAACCGCCCAGGGCGAGCACGGTGACGACCGCGTTGTGGATCGCGCGCGCGTCGACGACGTCGCGGATGGCGAGATCCTCCCACACCATGTCGACGATCCGCCGGCCGGACCGCGACGCCATCTGCGCGTGCCGTGCATCGGGTGCGGGAATCGACGCGGCGCCCGGCAGCGTGAGTCCCATCGCTTCGGCGGCGCTCGTCATCGTCGAGGCGGTACCCATCGTCATGCAGTGCCCGGCCGAGCGCGCGATGCCGCCTTCGATCTCGTGCCAGTCGTTTTCGCCGATACGGCCGGCGCGCAGTTCCGCCCAGTACTTCCACACGTCGCTGCCGCTGCCCAGCGCCTCGCCGCGGAAATCGCCGCGCAGCATCGGCCCCGCCGGCATGAAGATCGTGGGCAGGTTCATCGACAGCGCGCCCATGATGAGCGCCGGCGTCGTCTTGTCGCAGCCGCCCATCAGCACCGCGCCGTCGGCAGGGTAGCTGCGCAGGAGCTCCTCGGTCTCCATCGCGAGGAGGTTGCGATAGAGCATCGTGGTCGGCTTCTGGAACGGCTC
>JBDHRR010000198.1:0-3950 GCA_039807685.1 Burkholderiales bacterium | reverse complement strand
GCACCGGCCGCCACGAGCACGCGGTCTTCGATGCGCCCGACCAGTCGACCGTGCGCAGCTTGCGTCACTCGCTTGATCTCGATCCACTCGGGATCGGCAAGGAACGACGTCCACGCGCCATGCATCGCCGCCGCATCGGGCCAGGCGAGGAGGTAGACGAATTCACGCCCGCCCGCAGCGCCGGTTTCCCAGGTTCCGACGAGCGTGAAGCCATGCCGCCGCATGATCCGCGTGGCGTGCTCGGCGAAGCGATGCAGGAACGCGTCGCGGGTGGCGTCGTGGATTTCGTAGATGCGCAGCTGGTGGATCATGTCGTGCGATGGATTCGGCGGAGGACCTTGGACGCGCTTGCCCGTCGGCCGGAACGCGACGCGCTGCGCGGGCATCTGGCAAGTTGTATTCAGTATAATACCTATTTCGTCGCGTGGGCACTCGTGGACGGCATGTGACACCTGGACGATCGCGACAGGTGCGCGATAACCACACCGCGCGACGCGCGTCGCGCTTGCCTCGACGATGAACGTCCATGCGGCCGCGTTTCATTTCTGGTATTCGCCAAAGGGGTCGACACGGACGTCGACACCCAGCGATATCGGCAGGCGCAACATGCAGAACCTCGATCTCCTGAAGGAAGTCGGCAAGGTCGACGTGCCGGTGATCGTCGATCCGTCGCCTGAGCGGGCGCGCGCCGGGCGCGCAGGCTACAATTTCGCCCTTTCGCCTCATTCTCTCCGCGCGCCGCTGGCGCGTGACGCACATCAATGGAACTTGCCAAGAGTTTCGAGCCACGCGCCATCGAGGCCAAGTGGTATCCGCTGTGGGAGTCGCGCGGCTGGTTCAAGCCGTCGGCGAAGGCCGACGCTGCGCCGTTCTGCATCCAGTTGCCGCCGCCCAACGTCACCGGCACGCTGCACATGGGCCACGCTTTCCAGCAGACGCTCATGGACCTCCTGGTCCGCTATCACCGCATGCGCGGCGACAACACGCTGTGGCAGGTCGGGACCGACCACGCGGGGATCGCCACGCAGATCGTCGTCGAGCAGCAACTCGCGCAGCAGCAGAAGACGCGCCACGACCTCGGTCGCGCCAAATTCGTCGAGCGCGTGTGGGCGTGGAAGGAGGAGTCGGGCTCGGCCATCACGCGCCAGATGCGCCGCCTGGGCGCCTCGGCCGACTGGTCGCGCGAGCGCTTCACGATGGACGAGGGGCTGTCGGCCGCGGTTCTCGAGACCTTCGTGCGCCTGTACGACGACGGACTCATCTACCGCGGCAAGCGCCTCGTCAACTGGGATCCGAAACTGCGCACCGCGGTATCCGATCTCGAGGTCGACAGCGAGGAGGAGCAGGGCAAGCTGTGGCAGATCCGCTATCCGCTCGTCGACGGCACGGGCTCGATCGTGGTCGCCACCACGCGTCCGGAGACGATGCTGGGCGACGTCGCCGTGGCGGTCAATCCCGACGACGAGCGCTACGCGGCGCTGATCGGCAAGGAGGTGGTACTGCCGCTGACCGGGCGCACGATCCCGGTGATCGCCGACGCCTACGTCGATCGCGAATTCGGCACCGGCGCGGTCAAGATCACGCCGGCGCACGATTTCAACGACTGGGCGATCGGGCAGCGGCACGGCCTGGCGCCAATTTCGATCTTCGACCTCGACGCGACGGTCAATGACCACGCGCCGGAGAAGTACCGCGGCCTCGATCGCTACGCGGCGCGCAAGGCGGTCCTTGCCGACCTCACGGCGGCTGGGCTCCTCGTGTCCGAGAAGGCGCACGCGATGGTCGTGCCGCGCAGCGGGCGCACCGGCGAGGTGGTGGAGCCGATGCTCTCCGACCAGTGGTTCGTCGACATGCGCAAGCCCGCGCCGGCGACGCACCCCTTCTTTCCGGGGAAGTCGATCCAGGACCTGTGCCTCGCCGCGGTGAGCGAAGCCGGGCTGCCGCCGGGTGCTCCCGGCAGCGGCGAGACCGTGCGCTTCGTGCCGGCGGAATGGCTCAACACGTACCTGCACTGGATCAACAACATCCAGGACTGGTGCATCTCGCGGCAACTGTGGTGGGGTCACCAGATTCCGGCGTGGTACGACGACGCCGGCCACTGCTACGTCGCGCGCAGCGAAGCCGAGGCGCGCGCGCAGGCGACGGCGCGGCTCGGCCGTGAGCCGGCGTCGTTCACGCGCGATGCGGATGTGCTCGACACCTGGTTCTCCTCCGCGCTCTGGTGTCATTCGACGCTGGGCTGGCCGGGGCAGACGAAGGAGCTTGCCACCTACCTGCCATCGTCGATCCTCATCACCGGCTTCGACATCATCTTCTTCTGGGTCGCGCGCATGATCATGACGACGACCTACTTCACGGGGCACGTGCCGTTCCGCGACGTCTACATCAATGCCATCGTCCGCGACGAGGAAGGCAACAAGATGTCGAAGTCGAAGGGAAACGTGATCGACCCCATCGATCTCGTCGACGGCATCGGCGTCGAGGCGCTGGTGACCAAAGCGACGAGCAACATGATGGATCCGCGGCAGGCGGAGAAGGTCGCGGCGCGCACGCGCAAGCACTATCCCGCCGGCATCCCGGCGTTCGGCGCCGACGCCGTCCGCTTCACCTTCGCCGCACTGGCCACGTTCAATCGCACGCTCAACTTCGACCTCAACCGCTGCGAGGGCTACCGCAACTTCTGCAACAAGCTGTGGAATGCGACCCGCTTCGTGCTGATGAATGTCGAGGGCAAGGACGTGGGACTCGACGAGACGCTGCCGCGCACGCTTTCGTTCGTGGATCGCTGGCTCCTGGGCCGCCTGCAGCAAGCCAAGCACGACATCGCGACCGGCATCGAGACGTATCGCTTCGATCTCGCTGCGCGCGCGCTCTACGAGTTCGTGTGGGACGAGTTCTGCGACTGGTATGTCGAGCTCGCCAAGGTGCAGCTCGCGGGTGCCGACGCCAGCGGCGATGCGGCGGCGGCGCGCGGCACGCGCTCGGTGCTGGTGCGCGAGCTGGAGGCGACGCTGCGCCTCGCGCACCCGTTCATCCCGTTCATCACCGAGGAGCTGTGGCAGCCGGTGGCGCCGCTCGCCGGCAAGCGCGGCGAGACGATCTCGCTGCAGCCGTTTCCGAAGGCCAGCTTCGACCGCGTCGATGCCGCCGCCGATGCGCGGATGCGCACGCTGAAGGAACTGGTCGCCGCCTGCCGCGCGCTGCGCGGCGAGATGAAGCTCTCACCGGCGGCGCGTCCGCCGCTGTTCGTGGTCGGTGACGTGGCGCAGTTGCGCGAATACGGCCCCTACCTCGTGGCGCTCGGCAAGGTCGCGGCGGTCGAGGTCGTGCCCGATCTCCCGGCTACCGATGCGCCAACCGCGATCGTCGGTGAGTTTCGGCTCATGCTCCATGTCGAGGTCGATCGTGCCGCGGAGCGCGCCCGCATCGACAAGGAAATCGCGCGCCTGGAAGGCGAGGTCGCGAAGGCCACCGCCAAGCTCGGCAACGAAGGCTTCGTCGCCCGGGCACCGGCGGCCGTGGTCGCGCAGGAGCGCGAACGGCTCGCCGGTTTCGCCGCGACGCTCGAAAAGCTGCGCGACCAGGGGCGCCGGCTCGCCGCGTAGGGGCGCGGCGAGCGCAGCGGCGGCGCGTCAGGCGCCTTGCGTCTCGGGTGCCTTGCGCTTCATGAGAAGCGCGGGGACTTCACGCGGCTTGCCGCGGCGGCTGGCGTGACCCGCGTGGCCGCGCGTGAGGCCGGCGCTCGCCGGTGCATTGGTGCGCCCGCGCTCCGGCAAAGGCTGGTCGGGATTGCGCGCGTAGGCTTCCTCGCGTTCCTGCTCGCGACGGCTGCGGCCGACGGGCGCCCGCGGTGTCTCGCCATGTGATGCGTCGTGGCGCGGCGGCCGAGTCGCCGTCGTGCGCTCGCGCGGTGGGCGGGCGTCGTCGCGCCGGATCGAGCGCTCGGCGGC